>CALGLM010000246.1 GCA_937930275.1 uncultured Ignavibacteria bacterium | reverse complement strand
TTTCGGTATGTATTGCTTTTGCTTTTATCGGAATTCTCTTTTTATCGTTGTCTTCAAAAAATACGACCGTTGAAGGGGGACAGTTGTTCTTTACAGAGTTTATTAAACACGCAAAAGAACTAAACCCTATTTGGCTTAAAGCAAGCTTTATTTTTATTTTTATAGGACTTAGTACTAAAATAGGAATTGCCCCGATGCATAGCGGAGATGTTGACGCAACTGCAAATGCTCCAAGCCCTATTGCAGCATTAATGTCCGGTTCGTTAAGGTTAACTGCTTTAATAGGAGTATTACGAATTTTTAGCATAATTAAATTAACTCAATCTTTTCAATTTGCACGTACATTACTTATAATAGGAGCCGTAATTTCTTTAATAGCTGCTTTTGTTTATATGTTTAAAGCTTCAAATTATAAAAGAATGCTTGCATATTCAAGTGTTGAACATTTAGGTATAATTACACTCGGAATAGGTATCGGAAATCTTGCATTTTTAGGTGCATTATTACATGCTTTCTACAATTCGGTTTGTAAAATAATATTATTCCTTTCGGCAGGTAAAATACATTGGTTTTACGGAAGCAGGGAAGTTAATAAAGTAAACGGTGTACTTAAGTACTTTCCTATAACCGGTTGGTTATTTATTGTTGCATATTTAGCAATTTCGGGCGTTCCGCCGTTCGGAATATTTTTTAGCGAATTAACAATTTTTGAAGGAATTTTTGTATCAGACTATCCTTTAATTTTAGTTTTTATTATGTTTACCCTTTTATTCATTTTTATTAACATGGGTAAAGTTACATTTAATATGGTTTATAAAGAAGACGAAGATACAAAAATATCGGATAAAAAAGATAGTTTTGACATTATTAATGTTGTTTCGGTTTTATTAATAATTATGTTAATTGTGGTTGCGGCAGTGGCTTCACAATTTTTGATACCAAACTTAGTACAAATTACAAAAGCTTTTGGGTATAATTTATGAATTATATAAGTGTCCAAAATCACCAGATTTTTGAAATAGAAAAAATTCCCGTTTTAACAAAAAATGAGTTTGAAAAAACGATTGAAGATTTGTTAGAAAAAGGGAATAGAATGATTACATATTCTCCTTATGATAAAAATAAAAAAGAAACGGTAATTGCAGTACTTGCAGATAAAAACGAATCTTGTTTTTATTTATGCGGTTGTCGTTTAGCAGCAAATGATTTTATGGTTAAAAGTTTTGCAAATAAATATCCGCATACCAATTATTTTGAATGTGAGCTTGCAGAAAATTTTAATTATAAAATAGAAAATCATCCATGGCTTAGACCGGTTAGAAAACAGAATTTTATAAATAATAACAAATATGAATTCTTTAAACTTGAAGGAGAAGAGGTTCACGAAGTAGCAGTAGGTCCCGTACATGCGGGAGTAATTGAACCTGGCCATTTTAGATTTCAATGTCACGGTGAATTAGTATATAATTTGGAAATTAATTTGGGATACCAGCATAGGGGGATTGAAGAATTAATATTAAAAACTCCTCTAAAAAAACAAGTACAGCTTGCCGAATCGATTGCAGGTGATACGACTATAGGTCATGCTTTAACAAATTGTATGGCTATTGAGGCACTTTCCAATACAAAGGTGCCTTTGCGTGCAGAAGTAATTAGGGGTATTGCTTCGGAACTTGAAAGAATTGCAATGCATCTTTCCGGTTTAATTGGTTTAGCTAATGATGTCGGTTTTGCTTTGCCTTCATCATCTTACGGAAGAATTAGAACTTTAGTAATTAATAGCTTGGCAGCTTTATGCGGTAATAGATTCGGAAGGGGCTTATTAAAATACGGCGGAGTTAGATTTGATTTTAACGATGAGATTGTAACTCATGTTAAAAAAGAATTAACTACTGTTTGGACTGATGTAAAAAAAATAAATGATTATCTTTTTTCATCCATAGGCGCATTGGCACGTTTTGAAGAAACCGGATTTGTTGAAGGAAAGCTTGCCGAAGATGTTGCCTTAGTAGGACCAGCGGGGCGTAGTTGCGGACTGGAAGAAGACGTACGTGTTAATTTCCCTTACGGAGTTTATCGTTTTGCACCTATTACGGTAATTACACTTGCTACCGGAGACGTATTTGCAAGGGCAAAGATAAGAGCTTTGGAAATAGAGGAATCATTTAAATTTGTTTTTGACCAATTGAATAATTTACCGACAGGTAATATAAACACAAAGGAAGGAAACTTGCTGCCTAATTGCGGGGTCATATCCGTAACAGAAGGGTGGCGTGGCGAGATTGTGCATGTCGCTTTTACTAATTCCGATTCGGCATTATGCGGCTATAAAATTAAAGACCCTTCATTTAACAATTGGTATGGTTTATCACTTGCATTACGAAAAACCGCAATTTCAGATTTTCCGCTTTGTAATAAAAGCTTTGACCTATCGTATGCGGGACACGATTTATAAAGGAAATAACTATGATTAACGCAATAAAAATAAGAATTTTACAAGGTGACCCCATTATTCACGATGTTAGGAACGTTACTTTTCCTAAACGTTATAGGGGACTTCCGCAAATTGAAAATAAAGATTGTGCCGATAATTGTACTTTATGTATTGATAATTGTCCTACAGGTGCAATTGGTCTTAATCCGATAAATATTGATTTAGGAAAATGTATATTCTGTCCGATTTGTGAAGAAAGCTGTCCTGAAAAAATAATTCATTTTACTCAAAATTACAAGCTTGGTGTTTCCGATAAAAAAGACTTGATTGTTGATAAAACAATTGCTTTGCTAAAACCGGAAATTGCTTCTCAAAAAATAAAAGATTATTTCGGTAAATCGCTTAAATTAAGACAGGTATCTGCGGCAGGTTGTAACGGCTGTGAACTCGAGCTTAATGCTTTAAGTAATGTTAATTTTGATATGGGACGTTATGGTATAGAGTTTGTCGCTTCGCCGCGTCATGCAGACGGTATTGTTATTACCGGTCCAATTAGCAAAAATATGGCTGCTGCTACTCAAATTACTTATGATGCCTGCCCTGAACCAAAAATAATTATTTTATGCGGGGCATGTGCTATAAGCGGGGGTATATTTAATAATTCTGATGAACTTGATAGAAGCTTTTTAAAAGAACATAATATCGATTTGTTTATACCCGGTTGTCCTCCTCATCCTTTAACCTTTATGAATGCCGTTTTAGATTGGATAGATAGAAAATAAAGTATTTTTATTTGCTTTGCTTTGATTTATTATAGCGTAAATTACTAATCTCAAAAGCTACTTTTATTTATTTCGGTAATTCTTTTTATATTCCTATGTTAACGGAATCCATTTGTTTTTTTTTGATTATTTATAATTCTATTTAATACTTTTATTTAAGCCGGTAAAATTATTTATAAATTATGTCGGAATTTGGAAATATTTGGCGGGATTATTATTTAGGGGCTTAAAATAAGCCCCTAAATATGGTTTTTAATTAATTATCCATTAATCTAATCGTTTTTATTTTTTTCGTTAAGCTGTTTTTTTAGCTGACTATTTTTTAAGGTTAGCATTACAATTAATACAATAACAACTAAAACAAGAACACCGATAACAAGCATGTAAATCCAGTTAGGCATTGCTTCGCCCAACGAGTCATACCACTCATTAATTTTATTGTCTATATTATCAACTTGTTCGTCATTTAACATTTTATAGCGAGTTAATAATGGTATCCAAGTATCGGCTATATTTTTATAATATACGCTATCGGCAAAAGTGTTATATGCGTTATGTCTATCTTCACTACTCTTTTGTTCAACGTTTTTAATTTGTTTATCAATATAGTTCATTAAAGCGTTATAAAATTCTTCACCGCTATTAAATGATTCTAAAGTAATATCTTTTAATCTAAATTGAACGTCAATATTTTGCCAAATATTTTGATTTATCGAACCGTCCCATTTGTTTAATAGTGCATCAACATTGTTTAGTTCGGCATCTTTTTCTTTAGGCGTAGCATAAACTTGTGCTATTTTTGGACCAAGAGCTTTCCACCTTGCTTTAAATTCTTTTTGTTCTTCTTTAAATTCATCAAGTTGTTTTGTAGTAAATGCACCTGATTCGATATAACGAGTATTATCCATAATTAAGCGTTTAATGTTTTCCAACATATTGCTGCTTTTAAACTTTATAAAAAGTTCTTTCTTTTCAACTTCGTTCATAGATTCAACGCTTTTTTCGTTACTAAAGAACAAACTGTTAGCCAATTCATCAATTAAGCTATTACGTTGTTTGCTATTATCGCGTAATTTTTTCATTAATGAATTTAATGAGTCAATAGTTTTTCTATCACGTTTGTTGCTTTCGCGTAAGCTTACAACCTCTCTTAAAGTAGTATAATAATCTTCGCTAAGTCTGTTAACATATTCTTTTAATTCTTCAAGTTTGCCTTTTAAATCAGTAACTTCAACTTGTAAATCGCTTATTTGAGAAAGCTTACCTTTTATAACTTCAATTTTATTATTAATTTTTTGAAAAGTGCTTTCAAAAGTTTCCGGATAAAGTGCTTTATCTAAAAGTGATTTTTTACCGATATATTTTTCTTTTAAATCAGCTGCTCTGCTCTCAAATTCGGGTACTTCGGTAATACTTTTTGCTTTATCAATATCACTACCCAAAGTTTCAACGGCAGTTTTAAATGCTTTTGTTGTTTCTAAATCGCTTTGTGCCTTTACAGAAATAATATTTAAAATAGAAAAAATAAGCGTCAATAAAAATATATTCTTTATTTTCATTTTTTACCTCCTACAATTCCTTCGCTATCTAAAAGAACGGTTTCACCGTTTTTAACCGTAAGTTCAATATTTGGTTCTCGTTGGTTAAAAGCCGGAACGGATAATCCTTTTTCATTAATTAATACTTTTTTTACCATTTTTAATGTACCTTCTCCTGCACTAAATATATAAACATTTTTAAAGTTTTCGGCAGTTAAAAAGTAATAACCTTTTTCGTTTCTAATTATATGCACTACTTTTTCTTTTACATCTGCATTAATGCCATATTCTTCCGTAAATAAATTAGTTACATTAATAGTAATTGCGTAACGATTTTCAGAAATTGTGCCCGTATCGTCTGTAGTTAATGCAGCTTCAAGGGGCCAAGCAAAATTAACCGGAGTTAGCATCATTGTATTACAACCCCAAAGTGTAACTAATGCAAATAATGCCGTTAAAAGTTTTATTTTCATATATTCTCCTTGTTTATAAATATTATTTAATCTTTTCGTTTATTAAATCTGCTAATAATTTTAATTCTTCTTGGGTCGGATTTTCTTTTCTGTTAATTTTTGTAACCATGTTGTCGTGTTCGTATCGCGGAATAATATGTAAATGACTGTGAAAAACTTCTTGTCCTGCTGCCTTTCCGTTTGCCATAACAAAGCTGGTCGCTTCTAATTTAATTCCTTTGGTTTCTCGTAATGCTTTTTCTATTTTAATAGCGGCTTTAAAAAGTTGCATACCGGTTTCTTCATCATAATCTTTTACTTCCTGAAAATGTTTTTTAGGAATTATTAATAAATGACCTTTATTAATTGGGTTAATATCCATAAATGATAGTACGTTTTCATCTTCATATACTTTGTTGCACGGTATTAAACCGGCTGCAATTTTACAGAAAATACAGTTTTCCATATATCCTCTTTAAATTGATTCCAAAAATGTTTATAATTATATTACTAATATAAATATTTATTTAATTATTTATAAACTATGAAGGATAATAATGAAATTAATTTTACTACTATTAGTTTTTTTGGATTTACAAGGTGCCAATATCTCAAAAGATACAACCAGAACAAACGGTGTTTATTTAACCGGCGTTACAGGTATTAATGCAAGTCAAGTTTCGTTCACTAATTGGTCACAAGGGGGTGAAAATTCTGTTACTTGGTCGGTTTTTGGCGATTTTAGTGTGAAATTTGTTGAAGATTCTTTGGTAGTATTTAATCATTTAAATGCTGTATTTGGTAAAACAAAGACCGGAGATGCAATTTTTAAAACTAACAGTAACGAAATATTTTTAGAAACGGTTTTTTTGTATAGGATGGGCTGGCAAATTGACCCATATTTTAGTAACACCGTAAGGTCTGTTATTACAAAGGGTTACGATTATTCTAAGTCTGAACCTTTACAAATTTCCGATTTTTTTGATCCCGGATATATTACTCAAAGTATTGGATTTAGCTATAATAAAGTTACGGGTTTTACGTCTCGTTTAGGTATAGCTTTGCAAGAAGTTTTTACAAATCGTTTCAGGTCATATTCCGATAAAAAAGAGACCGATACAAAAATTGAAGCATTTAAATTTGAAACCGGTTTGGAATCGGTTACCGAAGCAGCTTTTGAGGTTATGGAAAATATAACTTATAGCTCTCGTTTAAGGTTATTTACCCGTTTTGAACATATTGACGTATGGGATGTTAGATGGGATAATACATTACGAGCAAAAATTAATTCGATTTTTAACGTTAATTTTACAACTTTATTGGTTTACGAAAAATCTCAATCAGTTAAAACTCAATTTCGAGAAGCTTTACAATTGGGTGTATCCTTTAACATATTTTAAGCGAGGAAAATTATGGAACAGTACATTGAAAACGCAAAGCAATTACTTATTGGTTATGGTTTAAAGGTGATAGGTGCAGTTTTAATACTTGTTATAGGTATTTGGATTGCAAAATTAATATCCCGATATACACTTAAATTACTTGAAAAAAGAAATGTAGAAAAAACTTTATCTAAGTTTGTATCAAATTTTACAAGAGTGTTAATTATTATTTTTGTTGTTATGGCGGCAATTAATCAAGTCGGAATTGAAACAACTTCGTTTGTTGCAGTATTAGGTGCTGCAGGTTTAGCAGTCGGTTTGGCATTACAAGGTTCTCTTTCTAACTTTGCTGCAGGAGTTATGTTAATTATTTTTAGACCTATAAAAGTTGGCGAATTTATTGAAGCAGGTTCTGTTAAAGGAAATGTTGAAGAAATTGGTATTTTTACTTCGTTGGTTACGGGCGAAAATGATAAAGTGTTTATTATACCCAATTCCAAACTTATGAATGACGTAATAGTTAACCATAATTATAAAAAGAGAAGCTAAAAACTAATTAATTCATTTAAACATTATAAAAAAAACAAATTTTACTTAGTTAAAACACCGGGCTGTATTAAAATTTAATTTATTGTATTTGTAAATATTAAAGAGTGTTTTTTTTAATAATATACGATTCATTTGTAACTTTAGATGAATAGCGCAATACATACAGTAAATTGCATGATAATGGAATATAAATATTAAATAAGGGAATAAAACACGTGGAGGCGAGGGTTAGCCAATTTAATTTTATCAGAAACTTTTAATACAGCCCCATATTATTTAATTCTTAATAAAAATTCTTAAACCTATGAAAAAAACTTGCTTCTTATTTTTGATTTCGTTATTTCTTTATAATCCGTTGTACTCTCAAAAAATCGTAAACCTTAATACAAAAGCTATTTCAATTGATAGTAGTTTTACAATTAAGTTAATAAAACGTTTTCAAAATAAAAGACCCGAACAAAATAGTAAACAGGATGTTTACGATAGGGATATTTACTCTCCAAAATCCGTGAATATTTTAGATGCGAAAAATAAATTTTATGTAAATTCGTTAGAAGGGTATAGTACAGTTGTTTATGATTTAAAAACATTCCAAAAATTAAAAGTAATAAAACATGAATTTAACGATAAGAACAATTTCCTTTTTAAGGATACGAGTTATTACAATTATAAGTTTACTACTGTCAAAAATAAAATAAATAATTTTAAAGGAAAACCGGTTGAAGGATGCTTTTCGCATAACGGGAAATATTTTTGGGTATCATATTATCGCAGAAATTATGACCAAAACGCAGTTGACCCTTCGGCTATCTGTATTATCGATACCGATAAGGATAGTATTGTTAGGGTAATGCCTTCGGGAGTGCTGCCAAAAGTTATAAAATACTCGAAAGAAAGTAATAAAATTATAATTACTAATTGGGGTGATAATACTGTCTCTTTAATTGATGTATCATCTTCAAATCCTAACGACTTTAAATATATTGCTAATGTAACAATAGATAAAAGATATGAAGTTAAAATTAAGAATAACTCCTTAATTGATAGAGATAAGTTTTGCGGTGATTGTTTAAGGGGTACGGTGTTTTCACCGGACGGCAATTACGCATTTATAGGTAAAATGATGAATACCTCGCTGGCTGTAGTTGATGTAAATAACGGAGAATATTTAGGAAGCATTACGGGTATGATGCCGAACATTAGACATATTTTGGTAAAAGACGGTTATATTTATCTTGCTATTACTAACTTAGGATATATACAAAGGGGTAAAATTGATGCAGTAATAGATAGTTTAAAGAATAACAAACTTAATATTACCCAATGGGAAAATATATATGTGGGAAAAGGGATTAGGACAATGGAAATTTCGGAAGACGGGTTGTATTTATTTGCAGCAGTTAATGAAGAAAGTAAAATTGCAATTGTTGACCTTTCAAAGCTACAAACAATCTGCAAAATTGATGCGGATAGTTTTCCGGTTGGTTTAGACATAACCAAAGACAAAAATTATTTAATAGTAACCGCACAGGGGAAATACGGAATAGGGGGAAATAGTGTTATGGTTTATAAAGTTGACTATAAAAATAAGAATTAATAAAATGTTTTATAAAAAATTTTACGTTAGTATAATTTACAAAGTTAATATAAATTTAATTACTAAGTATGTAATAATGATACGGGCTTTTGATAACTTGAGAATACAGCTATAAACTATTTTCTTTTAATTTTTTATATTCTTCTACCCATTTGTAAAAAGGGGGCGTAATAGGAACTGCACCTATCCTTCCGCCAAACCCAAACATTTTAATTATGTAAGAATTAATTCTTGTTACTTTTAGGGATTTTAACAATTCATCGTTAATATTTAAACCGTATTTTTTAGCCCAAATTGCGGTTGTTTTTGCTATATCATCACCTGCAATATTACGGGCATACTCTTCTATTTCTTTAGAGTTGTTAAATACGTTTTTTACGGTATCTACTTTTACATCTATAATTTTTATTATCTTATAACCCGATTTAGAATTAATGGGACCGTAAATATCATTTTGCTTAAGTGTGCTTATTGCATCCTTAAGCTCAAATTCAATATCTTTTTCGTTTTCTGTTTTTAATGATATATTTATTGAGTTATAACTTTTATAATAATTTATTAGTTGATTATAATCTTTATCCGATAGGTTTGCAAAAATATCTTCTGCCTGGTCTAAATCAACAAAGCCAATTTCAATAAAATTATAAGTTTTGTCGGAAAAATCGGTAGCTTCTTTTGTAACGGATAAGGAATCTTTAATTTTTACGAAATTTTCGTAATTAACTTTACTTCTATACACTTGAAACAAATAATTGTCTTTCCACATTTTAACTTGTCCAATAACTTCGGGGTCGTGGTTTAGTCCTTGTCTTATTCCTTCTGCCGCAATTAGTTCGTCTTCAATAAATTGTTTTACCTGTCTGTTTAATCTTATTGTAATTGTTCTTAAGTCTTTATTCTCAAATCGTAATCCAAAAAATGTAAGTTCGTCAATAAATTTTTCGAGCTTTACGTTTTTATTATTAATTTTAACAAAATCCGTATTAAGGTAATCTTTTAATTTAATTTCCAACCATAATCCGTCCTTTTCGGTTAAATTAAAATATGAACCGTTACTATCTTTACTTGCCTCTTTGTTTTTTAACAAATCGAAAACATTATTAGCCACTAAATCAATTATCTTTTTTTCACTTTTTGCTTTAACATTTTTAAATAATTTAGCAGTATATTTTTTTCTTAAAACATCTGCTTTTCGTTCAATAAGTTTATTTTTAATTAAATCTACAGTGTTGTTTTTTCCTTTTGTATCAATAAACAATTGTCTTGTTTCGCTTTCAAGATAAAAAATATAAAAACCGTTATTCCAAAAAGTCGGTTCGGTAAAGCCGCCGACCGGTAACTTATATACTTCATCTTCAACATTTTCTTCAAGCAATCCAAACTCAACTTCTTTGGTATTATCCTCTTTAACTAAAGCTTTGTAAAGCGAGTCAAAAGCATATCCGTTTTTAAGTAAATAAAATTTATTTTTTATATCTTTTTCATTAGCCGAAAAAATATATTTTAATTTAAGTTTTCTTACGTATTTATTTACTGCTTTGTTAATTTCTTCTTGAGTAATTTCTATTTTATCTAAAATTTCTTTTTTATACAAAGCATCTTTAACATATAATTTTTCAATTATATCCATTGGTGCATAAACCGATTTTGAAGTATCAATTTTATGCTTTTCGGCTTCCAGTGCCCAAATTTTTTCTGCAATAATAGAATACAAAAGTGAATATTTTGCGCCAATTTCGTTTCTAATGTTTTCTTTACCGATTACAGGAGAAAGTTCGTAACGTTCTAAAAATTCTTTTGCAGATATTTTTATGTCTCCGATTGTTGCAACATTATTATCTTGAGCGTTTAAAACTGTAACGCATAGTAAAGTTATAGTAATAATAAGTTTTTTCATAAAATTGTAAAATTTAAATTGTGTTACAAATGCTGTCTTCTGTATCGCGATAATAGATATAAGTCGGGTAATCTACTTTAATAATTTTTGCAAATTTAGCCGCCCTTTCGTAAAGCTCGCTATCTTCGCTATAGTTTATATTGTTAAATCCGTTCAATTTAAGCAATATCTCTTTTTTTATAAAAAACGTTCCGCCTATTGTACATTCACTTAAATTAATAAGTTTCGTTAAATCATTTTTGTCTTTTACAAATGGGTCTCCTATAACTTCAACCCCTCCGTGTATAAAATCAATATCATTCAAGTCGTCTATTAAATTAACACGCAATTGTAAATGCATGGGCTTATATTCATCATCACTTCCTAAAAATGTAATAAAAGTACCGTTTGCGGCAAGTATTCCCGTATTAAGCGTTAACGGAAGTTTTTTGTTTTTATGGTAGATATATCTTATGTTAAAATATTTGTGTGAAAAATCTTTTACTAAATTAAACGTATTATCATCACTTCCGTCATCAATAACTAACAATTCCCAATTTTGATAAGTTTGGTTAATAACCGAGTTAATAGCTCGTGTAATTAATTTAGCTCTATTATAAGAAGGAAGAATAATTGAAACAAAAGGGGTAAAATTATTATATAATTGCATGTTTTACCAATGTTTAAAAAAATGTTAAAACTAAATATAAATTTTTTATATATTTATTGTTTAAATATTTTTCAAAATAGTTGGTAAAAAGCCATGAGATACAGAGAACAAGGTAAGTATATTGACGCAGTAAAAAGATTTGAAAAACAGATGACTTACGAAGAATTAAAAGATTTTCGTATGTTAAAAAAGCGTCATACTGATGATGAAGACTTAGATAGTTTATCGTTAGCCCGTTTAAAGGGATATTATGAGAAATATCATATAAACAGAGACAAAAAGAATTATGATATGTACTTTAAGAAAAACGAAAACTTATCGGAAAATGAAAGTATATCTGAAGACGAAAATATATCTGAAGAAGAAGTAAATAAAGATCAGGAATAAATTTAATACAGTAATAGAGGAAATAATGGATTTAAAATTGTTAAACAGAATTTTTGCCGCATTAGTGTTTGTTATTGCAGCTTTTGCTTTCTTCTCTACGGCACAAGCTTCGGTTTCTTTTTGGGATTGTGGCGAGTTTATAGCTTCATCGTACTTAATGCAAGTACCCCACCCACCGGGAACTCCGTTTTTCTTAATATTGGGTAGAATATTTACATTAATACCGTTTTCCGAAAATATTGCTTATAGAGTGAATACAATTTCAGTTTTAGCAAGTGCTTTTTCGGTTATGTTTTTGTATTTGGTTATTGTAAGATTAATACAAAACATGGTTGAAACTAAAAAGGAAGATATTTTTAATTCTGTTGTAACTTATGTTTCCGCAGCAATCGGTGCACTCTCTTTAGCATTTTCCGAAACTTTTTGGTTTAATGCAGTTGAAGCCGAAGTATATGCTACTTCAACTTTTTTTATCGCTATAGTTACTTGGTTAATAATTGTATGGAATGATAGTGCGGATAAACCAGGCAATGAAAGATATTTAATTCTTATTGCTTATTTAATAGGACTATCAACAGGTGTTCATTTAATGGCTGTTTTAGCTGCCGTTCCTATTATAATGATAATTTATTTTCGTAAATATACAAATGACGATAAAGCATTAATTTCTACAGGATATTTATTCTTAATTCATGCTGCTATTGTTACTGCCGTTGCAATTGCATTATGGGCTAATTTAACGGATACTACACCTCCTATGCCTGAAGAATATAAAGCGATTGACCAAAAATTTGTAATGAGTGCGGTTGCGGTAAGCGTTATTTTTATGGGAATATTTTGGAAAAAGATATTTAAGGTAAATTCGTTTTACATACCTATTATGATAGGCGGTGTATTTTTAGTTGCTTATTATCCGTTTATGGTTAAAAAAATACCGGCATTGGTTTCGTCTTTAGGCGGTAACCAAACTACGGCTGATATAATTGTTTTCTTTTTAATTTTAGCTGCGGTTGCGGGAGCAATTTATTATACAAATAAAATTAATAAGACAACGTTAAATTTAGTGCTAAAGGCAGTATTATTTGCTTTACTTGGATTTACGTCATATACAATGATTATTATACGCGCAAATCAAGATACGCCGATTAACCTAAATAGCCCAAAAACATTTACCGAATTGGAATCTTACTTAAATCGTGAACAATACGGTGATTTTCCTACATTCAAAAGAAGGTTTGCTCAAGAAGATCACCAAATGGGAATTTATACTGAATATAGCAGCGATTTAGACTTTTTATGGAAATATCAAACCGACCATATGTTTTTACGCTACTTGTTGTGGAACTATGCAGGTAATTCGTCAACTGTGCAAGATGCACCCGTAGATTGGTCTGTTTTATGGGGTATTCCGTTCTTTATTGGTTTATTTGGTATATTTTACCAATTCCAAAAAGATTGGAAAATGGGAAGCGTATTTATGGTTATGTTTATCTTTTTAGGATTTTTAACCGCTTTTTACCAAAACCAACAGGAGCCTCAGCCACGTGAAAGGGATTACTTTTATGTGGGCGCCTTTTTTGTTTACTCGTTATGGGTTGGCTTAGGCGTACGCGGAATAATAGATTTATTACACGGCTATTTTAAGGGCAATTCGCTTCTAAAGCCAATTACTGTTGCTTTGCTTTTGTTTTTTGCTATTCTTATACCGGGTAAAATGTATGCGGCAAATTATTTTGAAAATAACCGCTCGCGTAACTATGTGCCTTGGGATTATGCTTATAATATGTTACAAAGTGTTGAACCGAATGCCATATTGTTTACAAACGGCGATAACGATACATTCCCGTTATGGTATTTGCAAGATGTAGAAGGTGTAAGACGAGATGTAAGAATTGTTAACTTAAGCTTATTAAATACGCCTTGGTATATTTTACAAATGAAAAATACTACTCCGCACGGTGCATTAAAAGTGCCTATGAGTATGAATGATGCTGCTATTCAAAATATTGGCTACACGCGTTTTACTGGGAAAGTTGAAACATTGCCTGTACCTGATAGTATTTTAAGCAATACAAAAGATATTGACTCAACAATATTAGTAAACAAGGCAATTGCATGGGACTTAAAACCGACATTAAACTTCGGTCAATTTCAAGGGTTACGAGTTCAAGACCTTGCGGTATTAGATATTATTAAAACATCAGACTGGAAAAGACCGATTTATTTTGCCGTAACATGTAGTGATGATAGTAAATTAGGTTTAGATGATTATATGATAATGGAAGGGCTTGCATTTAAACTTGTTCCGCAAAAAAGAAAAGGCAGATTGGAATTTGTAAACGAAAAAGCAATGGTTGAACAATTGTTTAATACAAATCCTTCGACATATTCAAAAGACTATAAACCCGGTTTCCGTTTCCGCGGATTAAATGATTCTACAATTTATTTTGATGATAATCATGTAAGATTAACTCAAAACTATCGTAATTCGTTCTTAAGGTTGGCATTGTATTACATGAATAATAAGCATGATAACGCTAAAGTTATTCAAGTGCTTGATAAAATGGAAGAAGTAATGCCGTACAAAATTATTAGAATGGACCCGAGATTAATGTTTGATTTAGCTTCAATTTACTATGGTGCCGGCGGAATGAAGCAGTATAAAAAAATTGCATCCGAAATTGAAAAATATGCGTGGGCAAAATTAGAAACCGATCCTACTGATGTGCAGAGCTACTATAATCCGTATAGAATGCTATTAGATACTTATGAAAATTTGGGTGAATTTAAAAAAGCATTAGATGTAGTTAATAGATTAAAAGTATATTTCCCAAATGATCCTACAATTACGGAAATGATACAAAAATATACTGCTTTATCAAATGCTCCTAAAGGTGATAAACCGAGTTTACCGGGGATTGATACTACAAAAAAATAGAAAGTAATTCTTATATTGAATTATATTAATTATAGTCCCCTTTTTCTTAGTGAGAAAGGGGATTTTTTATTAAATTAAAAGTTGTAATAAAAAAATAAATTCTGTTATGGCTGATGAATCTAAAATTTTAATTCTTGCATTATCCGGTATAGGGGATGCATTGATGTTTACACCCTCACTTAAACTTATTAAAGAAAAAGTACCGAATATTAAAATAGATGTGCTTGTTATGTTTAAGGGAGTTAAAGATATTTATGATAGATTAGACTTAGCAGATGACGTTATTTTTTTCGATTTTATGAAACAAGGTGCTGTAAAGTCATTAAAATTCATTTTAGGTTTAAGAAACAAATACAACTACTCGATAAATGTTTATCCATCTAATCGTAAGGAGTATAATATTATTTCCTTATTGATAGGGGCAAAAAATAGGGGTGCAGTTAGTTATTTACGTGATAATGTAAAAGAACTCGGATTTTTAAATAATTGCTTAGTTAATGAAAATGATTTACTTCATAATGTCGAAGAAAATATAAAAATTACTGAAAAGCTTTTAGGTATTAAAGCCGAAGAAATTTCACCTCTTTTGCTAAAGCTAAATGATGCCGATAAAAATTATGCCGAAAATTACATTAAAGAAAATGATTTTTCAAATAAATTTTTAATAGGACTACATGCGGGATGTTCGTTATTAAAAAACCATATTAAAAGAAGATGGGAACCGGAAAAATTTGCCGAACTATGTAAATTTTTAATAGAAAAAAAAGACGTTGTTATATTGCTTTTTGGCGGACCTGACGAAGACGAGTTAAAAAAGCACATTTTTTCAATTGTAAACAGCAATAAAATACATATAGTAAAATCTAAAAATTTAACCGAATCGGCTGCATTAATTAAAAAATGTAAAATTTTTATAAGTAACGATAGCGGTTTAATGCACATTGCCGCCGCAATGCAAGTTAAAGTAATACCTATAATAGGACCGACAAGCTTAAATTACATACGCCCTTGGAAATGTGATTACGAAGCACTAACCTTAAATTTGGAATGTTCCCCTTGTTTTATTTATTCTCCCAAACCTTTAAGCTGCAGCAGAACCGATATTCAATTTAAATGTATTAAGGAACTTACTGTTAATCATGCTGTAAACGTTATATCAAAATATCTATAAAAATACCTTTTAATTACCTTTATTATTGTTTGCGGTACAGTTAATTTTGCAAGAAAAATAATACTTTTATGAGATCTACATTACTAATTGTTTTAATTATTTTGATTTTCGGATGTACCAAAACAAATAAAGACGAAATTGTTCGTTTAATTCCCGTAAAGTCTTTTTTTTCTAATCCTGACAAAACCGAATTTAAAATTTCCCCTGACGGTAATTATATATCGTTTTTAAAACCTTACAAAAACAGATTAAATATTTTTGTACAAAAAATAGGAGAAAAGGAAGAACAATTAGTTACTTTATCGGTAAATACAGATATATATTCGTATTTTTGGAAAGGGAATAATAATATTATTTACGTTCAAGATAATTACGGTGATCAAAATTACCATATATATAATGTTGATATTAAAACAAAAAAAACGGTTGATTTAACTCCTTATAAAAACGTACGTTCGTTTGTAATAGATTTTTTAAGAGATGACCCGAATAAAATTATTATTCAAATGAATAAAAATAATGTACATTTATTTGATGTTTATAAAGTTGATATTAATACGGGTAAAAGCGAGTTAATTTGTGATAATCCGGGGAATTACACACGATGGCTTACCGATCATAACGGTGCTTTAAGAATGGCGGTTGCAACGGACGGGGTAAATTCAAGCGTATTGTATAGAGAAAAAGAAGTTGATTCGTTTAGGGTTATTTTAACTACAAATTTTAAAGAATTCTTTAGACCTTTACTGTTTTCAAAAGATAATTCAAAACTTTACGCCTTAAGCAATATTAACCGAGATAAAATTGCATTAGTAGAATACGACTTAAAGCAGAATAAAGAAATTAAAGTAATATACGAAGACGAAAGTTACGACGTAAAAGGATTTATATACTCGCAAGCAAAGTTAAACTTAATTGCAGTTTGGTACATCACTTGGAAATCGGAGTATTATTTTTTAGATAATGATAAAAAACTACTTTACGACGAAATTAGTAAAAAACTTCACGGATATCAGGTAATATTTGAAGATAATGATGATGACGAAAATAACTATATATTTAAAGCATATAACGATAAAAATCCGGGAATGTTTTATTTATATAGCGCAGTGTCAAAAAAATTAGAAAAATTAAATGAAGTAAATCCAAATTTAAAAGAGGAGGATTTATGCAGTATAAAACCGATTAAATTTAGAGCAAGAGACGGGTTGGTAATCCCCGGTTATTTAACCATGCCAAAAGTTAAAAAGCAAGATAAATTGCCTCTTGTTGTGTTTCCGCATGCCGGTCCTTGGTGGCGTGATGAATGGGAATATAGCCCCGAAGTTCAGTTTTTGGCAAACAGAGGATATGTAGTATTACAAATAAATTATAGGGGTTCGAGCGGATACGGAAAAGAATTTATGAATTCCGGTTTTAAGCAATGGGGACGTAAGATGCAAGACGATATTACAGACGGAGTAAAATGGTTAATTGATGAAGGTATTGCCGATAAAAAAAGAATTGCTATTTTTGTTGCTTCTTACGGTGCATATGCAGCACTTGCGGGATTAACTT
>CALGLM010000245.1 GCA_937930275.1 uncultured Ignavibacteria bacterium | reverse complement strand
ACGAACAAGTTTATGCCAATATTGGTATAGGTCATACACGCTGGGCTACACACGGTATTCCAAATATCGTAAATGCTCATCCTCATTTTAACGAAGAAAAAACATTATTTGTAATCCATAACGGAATAATTGAAAATTATTCAACTTTAAAAAAAGGATTAATTTTAAAGGGTTACAATTTTGTATCTGACACCGATACCGAAGTTTTAGCACATTTAATAGATGATTATTTAAAGCAAGGATATCAAATTTTTCAAGCGGTTCGTTATGCATTAAACGAGGTAGAAGGAACATATGGAATAGCCGTAGTTTATTCAAAAGAACCGGATAAAATTATTGCTGCAAAAAAAGGTTCACCTTTAGTGATCGGTATTGGTAACGGTGAAAACTTTTTAGCAAGTGACGTAAATGCTCTTATATCGCATACAAGCCAAGTTGTGTACTTAGAAGATAACGAAATAGCAGAAATATATTCTGATAAGTTTTCTGCTAAAACAGTAACTGATGATGATATTGTAAAAGATATTATCGAAATAAAAATGAAGCTTGATGAGATAAGTAAAGGCGGATATCCGCATTTTATGCTCAAAGAAATTATGGAACAACCGGAATCAATTGCAAATTCAATGCGCGGAAGATTAGTGCCTGAAGAAGGGATTGCAAAATTAGGCGGTTTGGAAGGCTTTGAGGATAGAATAGCAAATAGCAGAAGGTTTATTATCTGTGCCTGCGGTACATCATGGCATGCCGGCTTAGTAGGGGAATATATGTTAGAACAATTTACAGGTATTCCCGTAGAAGTAGAGTATGCTTCGGAATTTAGATATAGAAATCCTATTGTTACAAAAGATGATACATTGTTTTTTATCTCTCAAAGCGGAGAGACTGCCGATACACTTGCCGCAATGGTTGAAGCTAAAAGAAGAGGCGGACTTGTATTAGGTATTTGTAATGCAGTCGGAAGTTCAATTGCAAGAACAAGCGATGCCGGCGTTTATATTCATGCCGGACCGGAAATCGGAGTTGCTTCTACAAAAGCATTCACTTCTCAGTTAGTTGTTTTATCGTTAATTACATTACTTGTTGCACGTAAAAAAAGTATGAGTATGATTGACGGTAAAAACATGATTTCGGAGATCCAATCACTTCCTGAAAAAGTTAAAAAGATATTGGAATTAAATGAATACATCGCAAAAATTGCCGATGAATTTGTTGATTCAAAAAACTTTTTATACTTAGGGCGTGGTTATAATTTTCCCGTTGCACTGGAAGGAGCACTTAAGTTAAAAGAAATTTCGTATATCCATGCCGAAGGTTACCCTGCAGCTGAAATGAAACATGGTCCGATTGCGTTAATTGATGAAAAGATGCCTGCAATTTTTATTGCCCCCAAAGATTCAGTTTATGATAAAGTTATCAGTAATATCCAGGAAGTTAAAGCCAGAAACGGAAAGATTATTGCTATAGCTAACGAAGGGGATGATGAAATTGATAAATTGGTAGATTATTCAATTAAAATACCTAATACCGTACGAATGTTAATGCCTATTTTAAGCTCAATTCCTTTACAGCTATTAGCTTATCATATAGCAGTGAAAAAAGGATTAAATGTAGATCAACCAAGAAATTTAGCAAAAAGTGTAACAGTTGAATAACAAGAGGAAAACATCATGACAAAAAAGAATGTATTAATTATGGGCGCGGCAGGAAGAGATTTTCATAATTTTAACGTGTATTTTCGTGATAATGAAGATTATAACGTTGTTGCTTTTACGGCAACACAAATTCCTAATATTGACGGTCGTATTTATCCGGCTGAATTAGCAGGTAAATTATATCCAAACGGAATTAAAATTTATGAAGAAAATAAATTAGTTGAATTAATTAAAGAATTAAAAGTAGATGAAGTTGTATTTTCTTATTCGGATGTTCCTTTTAACTATGTGATGACAAAAGCATCTATAGTTAATGCTGCCGGTATATCATTTAGATTATTAGGCGGTGAAGAAACGATGGTTAAAAGTACAAAACCGGTTATTGCCGTTTTAGCAGTTAGAACAGGATGCGGAAAATCTCAAACTTCTCGAAAATTAGTAAAATTATTAACTGAAGCCGGTAAAAAAGTTGTTGCAATTCGTCACCCAATGCCTTATGGTGATTTAGTAAAGCAGAAAGTTCAAAGATTCGGAACATTAGAAGATTTGAAATTACACGAATGTACTATAGAAGAAATTGAAGAATACGAACCACATATTGCATTAGGCGGAGTAATTTATGCCGGCGTTGATTATGAAGCAATATTAAGAGAAGCCGAAAAAGAAGCAGATATAATTTTGTGGGACGGCGGAAATAACGATATGCCTTTTTATAAGAGTGATGTAATTTTTACAGTTGTAGATCCACACAGACCAGGTCATGAAATGACTTATTATCCCGGAAATACTTCTTTAAGGTTAGCTGATGCTGCTGTAATTAATAAAATTGATTCGGCTTCACCGGAAAATATACTTCAAGTTAGACAAAATATTCAAAAAGTTAATCCGGAAGCTGTAATAATTGAAGCTGCATCACCTATTATGGTTGATAAACCCGAGTTAATTAGAGGTAAAAAAGTATTAGTTGTTGAAGACGGTCCTACTTTAACACACGGCGAAATGAAATTTGGAGCCGGTGTTGTGGCTGCTCAAAAACTTGGAGCAAAAGAAATGGTCGATCCAAGACCTTTCACAGTAAAATCTATCACTGAAACTTATCAAAAATATCCTAATATTGGAATATTGTTACCTGCTATGGGTTATGGTGAACAACAAATGAAAGATTTGGAAGAAACAATAAATAAAACAGATTGTGAAAGTGTTGTTATAGGTACTCCTATTGATTTAGGTAGAATATTAAATATTAATAAACCTTCAACTCGTGTTATGTATGAATTGCAAGAAATTGGCAACGATACATTAGAAAGTGTATTAAAAGCTAAAGGAATACTATGAAAAAATTAGCTGTTGTTGCATTTGGCGGCAATGCACTTTTACGCGGAGATGAATTAGGAACTATACAACAGCAAGAAAAAAATACTTATGATACATGTTTAAATTTACTCGGCTTAATTGAAGACGGGTATAATATAATTATTACTCATGGTAACGGACCTCAAGTAGGTAATATTTTATTAAGGAACGAAGCCGGTTATAATAATTATAAAATTCCAAAGATGCCTTTAGATATTTGTGTAGCCGATTCCCAAGGAGGAATCGGTTATATGATTGAAAGGCAGATGCAAAATATTGTAACTGAGTATAAACTTAAAAAAAATGTTGTTACTTTGGTTTCACAAGTTTTAGTAGATATTAATGATAGTGCCTTCAAAAATCCTACTAAACCGGTTGGAGCTTTTTATTTAAAAGAAGAAGCAGATTTATTAACTAAAGCTAATGGTTTTGTTTTTAAAGAAGATCCAAGAAAAAGAGGATGGAGAAGAGTTGTGCCATCGCCAAAACCTTTAGATGTTCTTAATAAAAAAATTATTAAAAATTTGGCTCAAAAGGGGAATATTGTTATTGCGGTAGGAGGAGGCGGAGTTCCTGTTTACTGTGATGAGAATAAAAAATTACAAGGCGTTGAAGCCGTAATTGATAAAGATCTTGCAAGTGCATTGTTAGCCCGTGAAATAGGAGCAGATGCATTTTTTATTCTTACTGACGTTCCGTATGCTTACATCAATTTTAATACAAAAGATCAAAAAAAGTTGGAGTATGTTACTTTAGACGAAGCAAAAGAGTATTATAACCAAGGTCATTTTGCAGGCGGAAGTATGGGACCAAAAGTATTGGCAGCTATCAATTTTGTGGAGAATGGGGGTAAAGAGACAATTATTACCGAATCTAAACAACTTAGAGATAGGAATAGTGGTACTCATATAATACAAAACAAGGAATAAATTTAGATAGGAGTTAATATGGCTGTTAACATGAAAGGAAAAGACCTTATTTCGATAAACGATTTAACATTAGAAGAGATTTATCAAATATTTGAAGTTGCAAAAACTTTAAAAGAGGATAATTATATTGGTCGCACTCACAAAGTTTTGGAAGGTAAAACTTTAGGTATGATTTTTACTAAACCCTCTACAAGAACAAGAATTTCGTTTGAGACAGGAATTTATCAGTTAGGTGGAATAGGTATGTACTTCGGTCCTAACGACCTTCAATTAGGTAAAAGTGAATCTGTTGCAGATACGGCTAAAGTTCTTTCAAGATATCTAAGCGGTATAATGATTAGAACATTTGCGCATTCGGATGTTGAAGAGCTGGCTAAATATGCAAGCATACCGGTAATTAACGGGTTAACCGATTTATTACATCCGTGTCAAGTTCTAACTGATTTATTTACGATTTTAGAGAAAAAGAAACAGTTACGCGGATTAAAGTTTGCCTATATAGGTGATGGTAACAATATGGCACATAGCATTTTGCACGGGTGCTCAAAAGTTGGTATGAACGTATATATCTCGTCACCGAGCGGTTATACTCCGAACGAAGTAATTGTAAATAATGCCAATAAAAATGCTGCTTATATGGGAAGCAAAGTTGTAATAACCGAAGATCCGATTGAAGCGGTAAAAGATGCCGACATTGTTTATACGGATGTTTGGGCAAGCATGGGACAAGAAAAAGAAGCAGAAGAAAGAAAGAAAAAATTTATTAGATATCAAGTTAATCCGGAATTAGTAAAAAATGCAAAATCAGACTATATTTTTATGCATTGTTTACCTGCACATAGAGGTGACGAAGTGGTGAATGAAGTTGCCGATTCCGTTAATTCTGTAATATTTGATGAAGCAGAAAATAGGTTACACGTTCAAAAAGCTATAATGGCTTTGGTAATGTAAAAAAAAATAATAAAATATAAAAAAACGTTTGCATTATTAATAAAAATTTATTAATTTTGGAGACGTTTTTAAGGGCAGATAGCTCAGTCGGTAGAGCAAAGGACTGAAAATCCTTGTGTCGGCGGTTCGATTCCGTCTCTGCCCACGTAACTTTTAAGCAACTGATACCGACAGTTGCTTTTTTATTTTAAAGCAAAGATTAATATTTTACTTAAAAATTAATTGACTTTTTCAGTTTATTTGTATTAATTAGTTAATACAAATAATCGGTATTGGAAAATGAGTAAAAGCAAGGAAAAGGTATATGAATTGAAGCAAGAATGGAGGAACGTTTTATTGTTCTTTGCTTTTCCTTTCTTTAAATTGCTGCTTTTAAGTCTCTTAATATTTTTTATTAATCGTTTTATTGACGTCTTTTTAATCGGCAATAAAACAATCTTCTTACATAGAATATTTAGTAATGATGTTGATGTTTTAGCTAATACGTTAAGCGGTTTAGGTGAAGTTGTTACCGCAATTTTGGGTATTGAAATTACAGCAATAGCAATTGTTGTTCAATTAGCTGCAAATAAATATTCTTCCAATATCATGGAATTGTTTATTAGTAATAAAGTGAATATTGCATTAATTGCCTTATTTGTTATTACGGGAACAAATACGGTTTTAGTAATAAACACTTTAACGGAAGAATTTATCCCACTATTTAGTATTGCGGTAACAGTATCTCTAATTTCTTTAAGTTTATTAATGGTCATCCCTCATTTTAGTTATGTATTTAACTTTTTGCGTCCGGGTAATTTTTTAAATTATGTTAAACATAAAACTATAAATTTAATAGATGAAATAAATACCGGCAGACTTGAATACGCGCCTGAAATGAAAGAAAGCGTAAATAATCATATTAACTTTATCGGTGATATTGCGTTAAATTCAGTTTACCAGGGTGATAGAGCAGTTCCGTTAATGTGTTTAAGCGTTCTTAAGGATATTTTATCTGAGTACAGTAAAAGAAAGAGCGGTATGCCTTCCAATTGGTTTAATTTAACCGGCAATGAATACTTAGACCCCGATTTTTCTAATTACTCGGAATTTGTAATGAAGAAAATTGAAGCGAAGCATACTTATTTGGAAAGGAAAGTATTTAGGTTATACGAGTTAATTTATAATAATTCGAAGCTTACATTAAGGGATGTTGCAAGCGGTGTTTTAGTGTATTCAAAACTTCTTGCCGAAGTATTTATAATTAATAAAGACATTCATGCATTGCATACGGTTTTTCAATATTTTAATTCTTATTTAAGATATGCTATTACGGCAAGAGATCCGCGCTCGGCATTTAACGCATTTGAACAATATAGGATGATAGCAGAGTATTTATTAGATTCATATCCAAAAGAAGTAGAAAAAATATCTTTTTACTTTAAGTTTTACGGGCAGGAAGCTAACAAATATTCAGTATTATTTATTTTAGAAACGGCTGCCCACGATTTATGCAGAATAAATCAAATAGCATATGAAAAAAATGTAAAAAATAAATTAGATTTACTTACCCTATTTTTAACTTTGGATGAACCTTTAGAACAAGCCTCTGATGCAAACTCTCAAAAAGAAAAATCACTAATTGGTGTTAGGATAGCACAAGCAAAATTAGCCGGTTACTATATAATGAAAGGTGATTTAGAACTTGCAAAAATTATTTATGAGGATATGCAAGTTGAACCTTTAAGCAGAATAAACAAAATTAAAGAGACAATTTTTCAGACTTTGGACGAAGAATTTTGGGAAATTACGCCGAGAGGAGTTAATTTTAACTACGTTGAACCCAAAATTAAAGATTCGCTGAATGAGTTTTTTGGTTGGTTTGAAAAAAATGTGTGATATAGTTAACAAATTAATTTTTTTATACAATTTTTATTTTGCATTTTGATTTTTTATTTATATTTTACAAGCTAATACATAAATTACAATTAAAAAAACTTAATCGGAGGAAACCGTGTCTGAGAAAAAAGCAAACACACCAAAAACTGCTTTTGGTAAGTATATGGTATATGAATTTATACCTAACTATTCTAATAACGTAATGGGCATTGTTTATATGGGTGCCGCTATATTAATTATTGTGGTCGGATTACGTGGTTTAGGAAAGGTAGCCGGGGAGTTGGCAGTTGTCCCTTCATTTTTAATAGGTACAGATAGTAAAATTGATCCAAGTTTTGTTATGGGTGCTTTGTTTTTAGAATTTTTCTTACTTTTTATTTTAGCTATTGTTACATTTTTTACACCGGAAGAAATGCATGGTCATGGTCCCGAAGCTCATCATGAAGCTAAAGTAGAACCGACAATGTCTTCAAAAGTACCTCAGTTTAGAGATGAGATGCAACAATTAAAAACCATGGCAGATGAAGAAATTAGAACAATTGATAACTACTTAACAAAATTTGAAGAACTTTCTAAAAAATTACAAAAAATACAACTTGCTAATTTGCAAGCAATTCAAATGATGAAAGATTCAATTAAAAATTAATTTGCAAATTAAATGAGGATTTACTGCCATGAAAAAAAACATGGTTTATTTTATTCTTTATGTTGTACTTATTACCGAGTTGTTAATTGTAATTACCGAAAGGGATGAATTGGATGAAGCTCAAGAAGCTGTTAGAAAAGAGATGCTTAAAACAATATATAAAGATGAGGTTCAGCTAAAGGTTGCCAATTCAACCGATTTTGAAATTAAAAAAGATAATAAGTTCAATGTTATGATAACTGCAAGCGGGTTAGTATCCGAGCAGGAAAAGAAAAATGTAAAATATACGGTTGAAGTTTCACCGAATTCAAAATCAAGACCTATGGGTTTTCCAAGCTCTATAACTACCGAAAGCATTCCGGGTAATTTTATTTTACAAAAAGATTCAACCGGAAATGCTATATTTATTGGTGCATTCGATAGAGAAGGGGATTATGTATTTACGGTTTATGCGGAAGTTGTACGTACGGCTCCTTCGTATATGGCTGCAATTCCGGGCTTAGTTGCAGAATTCAATAAAATGATGCAAGAAGAAAACAAGTTAAATGTAAAAACAAAACCCGAAACTTTTGTTATACATGCAAAAGCTTTAGGCGGAGTGCAGAAGGCGGCTTCGGAATTTAGGTTCTAAAATAGAGGAACTATAATGAAAAATAAATTACTATTTTTAATTTTTATAGCAGCACAAATTTTTGCACAGGGTAAAGTTACCGATACTTTAAACTTGGTAACGATGCAAAAATTTAAAGTACCCGGTAACAAGGAAATTGTTCTAACTAATATTAAGTCAGTTAAAATTGAAGCTGAATTGCTTAACTCCAATATGGGCGTAATTCGTCAGATTAAAGAGTTAAATCAAGATCCATCGCCTGATAAAATGCAAGAGAAGTTGCGGGGACAAAGAAGCGTACTTGTAACTTTTTCGTGCTTTGAAACAATTGACGAACCGGGGACGTACTTTGTAAGAATAAAGATTGATGCAGTAAGCGAGACCGGACCACAAAAAGGGGAAAGAATTTCACGACTTGAAGTAAAAAATCCGATTTTGGCAGCACCGCTAAGTCTTCGTCCGGAATATTTGTATAACGAAAAAGTAACTTTCAGTTTTGCAACTCTTGAATATACAGACTTCAACTTATATACTTATACTATTTACAATGATAATTCGGGTGCAGTGCTTGAAGAAGGAAAAGGACCTATAGTTACTTTGGATAAATGGTTTTCGGAAATAGGTATGGTTGGAACAAAACTGAAAATAGTTGGCAAGTACAACGGAAAAGAATTTAAATATCAGAAGAAAGACGGGACTGTAGAAAGTACTAATTGGACAACTTCGGTTAAGAAGTTAACATTGTTTAAGAATTTAGTATTATTATCAACGGAAGCTGATGTAAAGGCAGGAAAACAACCTTTAGTTGTAAGTGCCTATAATACTTCAATTTTTAGATTACCTTACGGTTATTTTAACAGGTCAGAAGACGGTACTTTTGTAACTGCATTACCTATGCTTAAAAGTGTTAACGTTACATCTGAACCCCCGGAATTTGTGAAGGATGTTATTGCAGATGTTCCTTCTAAAGGGGCTTTTTCGTTTGTACATGTTAACGTAAATCAAGATTATATTAATGCTTTGGAAGATTGCGGACAGCAAGAAGTTAAGCTTAGAGTAAGTTTCCAAACACAATTTAAAGAAACAATGACTGAAACATATCAGTTTATTATACTAAAATAATTATTTGCAGAGAGGAAGATGTATAGATTAATTTATTACTTAATTATTCTCTTGTGCCTTGTCGATTTGGGGTATTCTCAGACCTTGGATGAATTCGAAAAAAGAATTGACGCAAAATTAAGAAGAGATAAAAATTACCTTAATTTGAATTATCTGGATATTACTCCGGATTTTCAGGCAATTCCTTCTTTTAGGAATGTATTTCCGAGAGTTGACGGGCGAGAACCTTTTTCATTTTCTGATAGAGGAAATATAAGGTATCGTCTTGTGTATCTTAAGCAAGGGTTGGATATCGATTCTGTTTATTTGCTCTATTTGACAAAAATTGAGACCACTTCCGCTGAAGGAGACGAGCTAATAAGCGGCTTATCAACAACTCAACAGGAGGATATTAGTCGTGTTTTAAATTTTTTGGATATGTACAATTTAAAATTAAATCATCCTCCTCTCTATTCTTTTTTACGTTCTCTTGTTTATGCCGATCTTAAAGAAAGGGAGGAATCAGATGCTCCTCCTCCTACGTTGCTAAAAATTCAACCTGATAGAGACGTGACTACAAGTATTGGTATGTCATCAAGAGATAACAAAGATTTTTATAATTATGTAACAGTAAACACTGCTGCACAATGGTATCCTAAAATTTCGGAAGCTAAACAGACTTTTGGTCGTCAAACTAAAAAAGAAGATGAGTTTACTTATAGTATTGATGCAAGTTTTTCTCATATTAGCTTTTCGCATAAAATTATGTCATTTGGGGAAACCGGCGGTGCAAGCGTAATGTTAAGTACAAGGGAAAGATTGATGAATGTAATTCCTTGGGAAAATATGACGTTAGGTGTCGGTGCAAAATTACTTTTTAGAATGGACGAAAATCCTAATCCTTATTTATCTAATTATATTGATGCTCTTTTGATGGCTCGAATAAAAATGCCGAAAACATCATTTTTAGACGGTAGATACATTGCCGAAAATAATCCGTTTTCTTCAGGCGATTCTCCGCTACTAAATTTTGGTACCGGTTTAAGCATGGATTTGACCATGACAAAGCCTTTTTCGTTACCGACAATGAATTTATACGTCTCGATTGCCGGGGATGAATTTAAAGATCCTAATGCTTATAGAAATATTGCAGGCGGATATGTAGCTTATCACACTACAAATCAAGCCGAACTTTCTTTTTCGTTTTTCTGGAACTCAAGCGAAAAATTAGTTCATAGATTTGGAATGGATGTAGGAGCTGCTTATTACAACATTTATGAAGCAAAATACGATACAAAATTGAACTTTAAGAGTGCAAGATTAATACAAGACAAATTTATGCCTGTTGTGGTTTTCCATTATAATTTTGTTCCTAAAGATCCCTTATTAGGTGCAAGTTTAAGATTGTTTGATAATCACGCAAATATTTGGGCATGGATAAAATTAGTGGACTTATATTCAATTCATCGTTTTAGATTTGAAGTAAACTATATAACAGCTCCTTTTGCAAGACAAAAACGCGCTTGGGAAACTGAAGGCGGAGCAATGTTTCAGTTACGTTATCGTTTAGGTATTAATTAGTGGAGAAATTTATGAAAAAGTTTTATTACATAATATTTTTAACGCTTTTTAGCTCTTACTTTGTTAAAGCGCAAGAGGTGGACTCCACTTTAATTACCGAGCTTAAAAAGATTTATATTAACTTAGAGTATAATACAATTGCGTATGATGACTTAAAGAAAAAATGGTTTATCAATGACCCTGATTTTGTTCGTGATGTATATAGCCGTTTTATTATTAATAACGAATTACGTATAAACGGCAAACCTGCTTCATCTGAAGTAATTAAACAAAAATCGAAAGGTATTTTTGACGGTGATATAGTTATTGACGTTCGTAAAAGATTTTACGATGACGAATTGGAATATTTTGCATTTATTCCTTCTTATGAACTATTGAACGAAAACCCTCAGCCATTGTTTGACCCCGTTGAAGATCCTTTTGCTTTACGTGAAATTATACAATCCAATTTGTATGAAAAGATTCAAAAACAACAGTATTTTTTTGCTGACGTAACAAAAGAAGTATTTGACGTAAAACCCGGATATTACTTTAACCTAAATTTTAATCTACTTAATCCTGAAGTGATGTTTTGGTCAACTACAAGCAATCAGAGAAATAAATATCTTGTTTCTTTGATAGGTAATTGGGGAAATAAACGTATCTTTTTGCCCGGTTGGTTTTCTCCTGATTATACAGTAGGATTACAATTAACTTATTATAAAGTTTTGAGTGCCGATCCTGCAGATTATACATATAAAGTAGCTTTAGGAACAACACAAGAAGCCGGTAAACCTTTTGTAAGCGATTTACCAAAAGGAAGTTTACTTAAATCCGGACAAACAATATATTTTAAGATTAACGGAAATTTATCAGAGTATATTTTCCCATCGTTTCCAAAATTATACATGAATTTAGAAGGGCAGTTAACCTTTGGAGATTATAAAAATAGTCAATTCGGATTTTCCAAAACTACTCAATTTTACTCGGTTAGGGATTATTTTATTTTAAACTTTACGAAACGAGATTTAGCAAATGTTTTTGATTTAGGGATGTTAGAAGCCGGTTTAGGTGTTGCTACACATTCTTTATATCGTTATGAAGTTGATCCGAGGAAAACTAAATTAGTTGATTTAGATAAAAATGATTTTTTTGATAAATTTACTCATTTTGTTCAAGCGGATATTGGATTGACCAAACGAGGAGGTTTATTACAACATGAATCAAAATTAGTATTTAGTTACGGAACAGAAGGATTTGGATATTTTGGTTTTGATGTTACTTTTATGCTTGATGATACATTCGGACTTTCGGCAGCATATTATTCAGGTTTTAGCGTAAATCAAACTAAGTATCCATACAGAACTGATAAATATCTTGTTTTTTCACCCATAATTAAGATTAATTATTAATTTACACTTAAACAATACTAAAAAATGAAAAAACAGTTATTAATTCTGTTTGTATTCTTTGTTTGTTCTACTGTTTTTGCTCAAAATTTATGGGATGTTTACCGAAAAGTTGAAAAAAAACTTGATAAGGATTCAAAGTATCTTGACTTATATGCCATTACTTTTACACCTACTGATGCCGAGCTTCCTTATTTAAAAAACATTCCGATAGACTTTGGAAAAGAAACGGTTAGTTTTGATGAAAAGCATGTATATAATATTGTGTTTATAAAAGAAACAATCGAAATTGATTCGGTTGTTTTATTATATATAACTACAGTTAACTCTTCAGGCGGGGGAGCAAGCGAGGATGCAATTATCGATATGCAAAGTAGCACAACTTATGATACGATAAAAGTATTACGTTACAGTGATATGCAGGAATTATATTTTGATAAAACTAATCGTAAGTTTTACGATGAGCTTTATAGAATTGTCGTAGCAACTCTGCAAGAGCAAGAACCTAAATCTCTACTGGGAATAAAAATTGACGAGAATCTTCAAAAGAGTAAAGGTTATTCGGGTGAAAATAATAAAGATTTTGTAAACTTTATGTATATGAATTCTAATCATAAATATCCTAAGCAAAAGCCGGTAAATATAGTAAGAAGGGGAAGAGAAAAACCGGTTGATGCCGAAACGGAATTTTCAATTAGTGCTTCGTTAAGTCATGTTACATTTACTCATAAAATTGTTCAGTTTCCATATTACATGCTTAGTGCAGAACTTAATTTTGGAGATGATTTTTTAAATTTAGTCCCATATGAAAATATGAGCGCAAGTTTTGGCGTTAGGGGCTTAATAAGATTTTCGGAGAAAGAACTTGATATTGAAAAAGATATAATTTTGGATATTAGGTTGATGGGGCGCCAAAAATTAGATTTTTCGGGTGCTGCTACTCGGTTACCGTTCGTTTTTACCGATCCTCCAAAGTTAAATGTTAGTAGCGGTGTAGCTTTTGATATTTACACAAGCAGTCTTTATAATTCCCCTTTTATGAATTTATACTTTTCATTTGGATCAAAGGATTTTTCAAATCCATATGTTAACTTTGGAAGGCGAGATAGTACCTGGTCTTATTTTACAAGCACACAATGGAGATATTTGTTTTCATTTTATTGGAATGCAACCGAAAAAGCGGAATTTAGACTGAAAATGGATATTGGTTTAGGTGCACACGATATAGTAAAAGCTGTGAAATATAAAAGAAAATATGCTGAATTTTTAATGCAGAATAAAATTCAGCCCATTTTTGGATTTAATTTAGCATTTGTCCCTCGTAATTCCGAATTAATAAATCTTGGAATTAGATATTATGATAATGTTATTAAAGGGGATATTTGGTTTAAAGTGGTTGAATTTGATTCGCATCTTTTTAGAGTAGGCGGTGTATTTTTGTCAGGTCCATTGTTTAGAAAAGTTAAACAATGGGAAAATGACGGAGGCGGTATGATGCAAATTCATTATCGCTATGGATTTTAAATAATAGCGGTGCTTATGAAAAAATTTTTACTATTTTATATATTTTTAGTTGCTAATATATTTGCTCAGGTAACAACTGAAGAAAAGATAGAATATATTGAAAAAATATATAGAAACCTTGAGTATAATACTTTAGCATTTAACGACTTAAAGAAAACATGGACATTAACCGATCCTATGTTTGTTCGTGAAATATTTAATCGTTTTGTTGTAAGTAACGCATTAAGAATTGAAGGTAAAAAACCGTCTTCAGATACATTAAAAGCGTTGATTGAAGATATTTTTGGCGGTTATGTATTTATTGAGCTAAAAAAACGTTATTACGATAACGAGATTGAATTATTACGATTTTTCACAGAATCTTCGTATGGTCAAGATACACTAAGAACTTATTTTTTTGATGAGTTTAATGATCCGGTTTTTATCAAATCAATTTTAGGTGAAAAAGTTTACGATGATTTGAAATCACGGATGTATGCTCATACTGATTTATCTAAATCATTTTATGATTCCAAAGAAGGGTATAAGTTTGATATTTATTTAAATATTCATAATCCTGAATTACGATTTTATAATTTAACAACTAATGATAAAAATAAGTTTTTGATTTCAGCATTTGGTAAATGGGGTAACGATTATGCATTGTTACCTGGTTGGTACGATCCGCATTACATAATCGGCTTAAAATTAAGATATATTGATTACTTAATAAACAACCAACCAAACAGCGCCTACAATGTTGAATTTGGCTTAACTGTTGATGCAAGATGGCCGGCGTTTAATTTTTCGGAGGGAGAATACGGACGAAGAGTGTTTAGTAGCGGTAATAATTTTTTCATTCATTTTGACGGCAATCCACTTAAGCTAATATGGCCACAACTAAATAAAGTTGATTTACATATTGACGGTAAATTTGCGCTTAGTATGTATGAATCAAAAAATTATGATATTAATTACATTTCACAATTTTTTTCAAACAGAAATTATTTTAATTTTATTGTTAAGTATAAAAACTTGACTAATTTAATGGATTTAGGGGCATTTAATGTAGGATTAGGTGTATCGATAGTGGATTTTGCAAATTACTACTTAGACCCTCAAAAAATTCTCCTTATTGACGTTGATAGAGACGGTACAAAATTTAGAACAATGGTTGTAGGAGAAGCCGGAATTGAAAACTTTGCAGGTTTATTACAGCACAGAGTTTATTTACAGTTGAACTACGATTTTGTAGAATCAAATTTTTATGCGGGATTAAAAACTCAAGTTATGATTAGCAATACGATTGGTTTCGACTTTAAGTATTTTAGGGCTTTAGTTAAACCAAGCGGCGGATTGCCTTTCTTTAGGTTTGAGAATTATTTAGTTTTTTCACCCATAATTAGGATTAATTATTAGCAGCTCACTGAGGAGTAATTTTACTATGAAAAATAGACGATTAATTTTTTATATCTTTTCAATCTTTTTTATTCTTCATCTTAAAGCTAATATTAGTTTTGTGGAAAACGATATTTTTGCTGCAAATAAAGTAATGGAACCCAAAGCAAAATCCATAACTTTAACAAGCCCTAACGGAGGAGAAATTTGGCAAGCAGGGACTGAACAAGTAATTAAGTGGAATAGCAGCGAAGTTGCATTTGTTGATATAAGCTACTCGACAGATAACGGATTAAATTGGAACAATATTACAACAGGGTATGCTGCCAGTTGGCAACAATATTGGTGGAACATTCCTGAAAATATTACTCCATCTCAAGAATTTAGAATACAAGTTTCCGAAAACGGTAATCCCGCGTTATTTGATATTAGTGATAATAAATTGACTCTTACAAAAATGATAATTACTGCTCCGGGTCCTTCAATATCTTTCCAAACGGGAAGAGTAGACACAATAAAATGGGTTGCAAGCAGTGATATTGATTCTATAGATATTGAGATAAGTTTTAATAACGGAAGTTTTACTTCTATAAAACGGGTTGATGCTTCGGTAGGAAAATATTTATATACAGTGCCGGATAATCCTTCAAGGTTTAATAAAATTAGGATTAAAAATTATGATAAGCCGATATTTTCTTACACAACAGACTATTTTAGAATTGCAAGATTAAATTTAAGTTCACCCAACGGAGGTGAAAACTGGTTTAACGGCACAAGTCACTCTATAACTTGGAATAGTTTAAGCGTTACTACGGTTAAATTAGAATACTCGACCGATGCGGGAGTTAGCTGGAATAATATTATTAATAATTATGCGGCTACGCCCAATTCATATAATTGGACTGTACCAAATGCGGGCACAAGTACAGGGTTAATTAGAATATCAGATTCTAACGAACCCGGTATTTATGATATCAGCAATAATTATTTTAGTCTTACTAAACTATTTATTACTACCCCTGATGATTCTACCGGTTGGAAAATAGGTAATTCGGTAAATATTCAATGGTCAACTAATATCACCGATAATGTTAAGCTGGAAATTTCTACGAATAACGGTGTAAATTGGTCGGAAATTGCTACTAATATTCCAGGTACAAATCAAAGTTATACTTATTTAGTTCCCAATACTCCTACAAATGAAGGTAAAATTAGAATTACAAGTTTAACTAATTCTAATTATACTTATGTTTCGGATGGGACGTTTACTATAGGTAGTATAACATTAATTGCACCGAACGGTGTTGTTTGGCAAGCCGGAACTCAACAAAATATTACTTGGAGCTATAACGGTATTAGACTTGTTAAGTTGGAATATACTACAGATAACGGAACAAATTGGTTACTTATAAATTCAAACTATGAAGCTTCTTCCGGTTCTTATCCGTGGTCAATCCCTTCTACATTGGCATCTACAAATGTTAAAATAAAGATTAGTGATGCGGAAACAAACTCGGGTGGATTGCAATCTGTTAGCAGTAGTTTTACAGTAAGTAATTTGCAAATTACTTCGCCTTTAAATGCGGATGTTTTTAAAAGCGGTGCTGTAGTTAATATTTCTTGGACTTCATCATCAACAATTTCAAACATTCGCTTAGCATATAAAACCGAAAATGATGCAGATTGGCAACCGATAAATAATAATAACCCGATTCAAGCAAGTTTAGGATCTTATAATTGGACAACTCCGGCAAATTTATCGGGACAGTATTGCCAAATAAGATTGACTACTACCGATACCCCGTCTAATAGTGTTATTAGTGACGGCTATTTTAGAGTAGGTTACCTTAATTTAATAAAACCGAACGGCGGCGAAAAACTAATTGGTAACGGTATATATCAAATAAGATGGAACGGAAGTTCAAGTATTCAAAATGTTAGACTTGAATACTCACTTGACGGCGGAATTAATTATATGACAATTCCGGGAGGATTTGAATATCCGGCTGCGAGCGGTACATTTTCTTGGCAGGTGCCAAATATTGTAAACGGAACTGCAAAAATCAGAATTTCTGATGCATATGCCCCAATAACTATTAATGACCAAAGCGATAATTCTTTTTCAATTGCAGAACTTACACTTACGTATCCTAACGGAGGCGAAGGATTTTTACCCGGACAGCCAATAACAATTACTTGGAGTTCTACAAATATATCCAATATTAATTTATCGTATAGGGCAGGAAGCGGTAATTGGACTAACATTATACAAGGAATATCATCTGCTCCTAAACAATATAATTGGATTATTCCAAATACAATTTCAAGCGATTTTGATATAA
>CALGLM010000244.1 GCA_937930275.1 uncultured Ignavibacteria bacterium | reverse complement strand
TAGTTGGAATATAAATCCCGCAATTATATTTCCCGAAACAAGAACAACTAAAGTACCACCGTTGGAATCTTCGATATTTGCAAATAGAATGAGCACTCCGTTTACTGCAACATTAAGTCCCGTAAACAATGTGGATAATGTATTGGTTGTACCTAATCCTTATGTTATTGGCGAAGGCTACTCGCTACCGGGAGAAAGTGATAAAATACAATTTGTTAATATACCCAACCCTTGTACAATTAGAATATATACTTTGAGAGGAGACCTTGTTAAAACAATTAAAGTTGAAGAAGGAGACGGAGCAATAGCAGATTGGGATCAAGTAACAGATTTTGGTCAGTTTGTGGAAAGCGGTATTTATTTGTTTCATGTAGATTCGCCGGTAGGCTCGAAAGTAGGTAAATTTGCAATTGTTAGATAATAAATAAAAATTGAGAATAATTAACTTGTTAAGCGATGAATAAAAAAATATTATTGTTAATAGTTTTGTTAAGTTCCGTATTAACGGGGCAAGAGTTTAAGAAAAATGCCACTGCGGGATTTGTTTTTTTGGAGCTGCCGATAACAGCACGCTCATCGGGAATGGGAGAAAGTTCGATTGCTTTAACAGATATGGATGCTTCCGGACAATTTATTAATCCCGCTTCTTTGGGCTTTTCTAAAAACACTCACTCATTTTCGGTTTCGTATAGTACTTGGTTAGCCGATATAAAACACTATATTACAAATTATAGTTTTAATACCGAGTACGGTTCGTTCGGAATAGGTGCCATATTAATGGATTACGGAAGTATGCCGAGAACAAAAAAAATTGCCGGTCAAAGATTATATGAAGTTTTAGGAAGTTTTGACGCAAATAGCATTGCTTTGGGAATTAGTTACAGCAAACAATTAACCGATAAGTTTTCGTTTGGCGTAACCGGAAAATATGTTCGTGAAAAAATAGATGTATATACGGCAAGTAATTATCTTTTTGACGGAGGTATTCAATATTATACAGGTCTGCAAAGTTTAAGAATTGCGGCAACTATAACAAACTTTGGTGTTGATACAAAGTTTATTAATGATAAGTTTAAAATGCCCGCAATGTTGCGATTGGGCATGGCTGCAGAAGTTTTAGGCGGTTATGACCAAGATTATAGAGTAACTACAGCCGCAGAAATGATACACCCAAATGACGGTGATGAAAGATTAAATGTTGGACTTGAAATTTCCTACAAAAATATGGTTGATTTTAGAGGCGGTTATAAATTTTTTACCGACGAAGAGACTTTTAGTGCCGGTATTGGTCTAAAAGTTAATAATTTTTTACTTGCACCAAGTTTTGCAATGCCTATGATGGTGGATTTTTCGTATTCGGATTATGGCAGATTGGGAGACGTTCTTAGATTTACAGTTCAGTTGGGTGTGTTATGAAAAAAACATATTTGATTTTATTAAGTTTCTTCTTTGTTTGCTCGTATGTTTCTGCTCAAATAGTTAGTTCGGTTGATATTTTTGCCGAATATAGTAAACCGGGCAAAAAATTGGCAAGTATTTCAAAAATAGACGGAGTAGGTGCCGGAGTAAAGTTAAATTTTCCGATTAAGGAAAAGTTTTCCTTAAATTTATTAGGCGGTTACACTCTTTATTCAATAGATCAAGATAATCCTCTTTCGGATTGGAACTGGGAATTTTGGACAAGATATAACGATTTTGTTAGACAGACTTTATCGGATGCATCTTATAAAAATTTTAACAATCCGATTCAAAAAATGGATTTAATAAATTTATATATAACACTTGATTATGACTTTGTACCTATTGAAAAATTACATATAAAACCGGTTATAGGTTCAGGGGTATATTTTTACACAAGGAGGTTATATATTGACGAAACTTGGTCAAAGTACTTTTCAACTTTAGATTATACTTTTGAATATGAGTTTAGAAATATAGCTCCGGAAAAAACGGGAAACACATTGTTTTATATAGGCGGATTAGATATTAACTATGAAATTTCGGAAGGATTTTGGTTGTTCGGTTCTGTTAAATATGCAAATACTTTTGATTCGAAATTTTCGTTTGGTTTTGATAAAATGCCATTTAAAAATGCCGTAAATACTAATTTAGGACTAACAATTTTATATTAACGAATATGAAAAAACTTACATTAACACTAATAATTTTATTAACTAATTTAATCTATAGTCAAAAATTAAATTTTGTTACTTCGGTTGACGGCAATTTGTATTTACCGTTAGGAACTCTTTCGGAAAGATTTGAACCTACTTACGGAGTTGCTGTTTCTTTTGGAAAAGAGGTCTCTAAAAATTGGGTTTGGACGGGTAAAATTGAGTATTTTAAGTTTGATAAAGGGAACGAAAATAAGCTTAAAATAAACAAAAAAATAGCGGTAGGCAGCAGTACGGAAGAATTTAATATACCATTAAGCGACTTAGATATGAGTTTAGAAATAGTGGGACTTTCCGCAAATGCCGCATATCACGTAATTGAAGCCGAAAATTTTAAAACAGATATAACTTTTGGATTCGGCGTTTATAGATGGTACAGCCCACGTGAAAAATATACTTTATATTTTGAACAGAATACAAAAACCTTTTATAGGGATACGGTAGGTAATAGCGGTAATTTTAATAAAATTATTGATGTGCCTTCCATAACTCAATCGGATTGGAGCGGCGGCTTTAATTTAGGGCTGAATGTTAATTATACTCCTTTCGATAATTTTACATTATATGCGGGAGCAGAATATAAAGCTGTTTTAGGAGAATTATGGCAAGCGTTAGCCTTAAATTTGGAAAATATTGCCGGATTTCAGATGATAAACGCAAAAGCCGGAATTAAATACGAATTTTAACTTTTGTTTATTTAGTTATTAAATTAAAAAAGTCACTATTAAAGGTGGCTTTTTTGCTATTTGTTAATGTATATATTAAATTATATTATAAAATAACGGAGATACGATGAAAAATCTTTATTCGATTTGTTTTTTAATGTTTCTGCTACTTTTTAACGGATGTGAAGCACAAATTGAAGAAAAAGAAGGAATACGCGGTGTTTGGCTAACAAATGTAGATAGTGATGCTTTAAATTCCAAAGAGAATATAAAAAGAACTGTCGAAATTTGTAAGGATGAAGGATTTAATTTAATATGTGTAGTGATGTATAATAAAGGGGTTACATTATATCCGAGTAAGACAATGAAAGAATTGATAGGGCAAGAAATCGATTCCGTATTTATCGGTAGAGACCCCTTGCGCGAGCTTATTGAAGAAGCTCATAAACAAGATATAAAAGTTATAGCCTGGTTTGAGTTCGGATTCTCTTCGTCCTATAAACTTAACGGCGGTAAAATTGTTAAAGTTAAACCAAATTGGGGAAGTAAAAATAATGAGGGAAAGTTAGTAACAAAAAACGGTTTTGATTGGCTAAACGGTTTTGACCCCGAGGTAAGAGAATTTATGCTTTCTTTAATTAAGGAAGTTGTAACCAATTATGACGTTGACGGAATACAGGGGGATGATAGATTGCCGGCAATGCCGGTTGAAGCCGGATATGAAGATTTTACGATCAGTAAATATATGGAAGAACATAACGGTGCAAAACCGCCAAAAGATTTTAGGGATACCGCATGGATAAATTGGCGTGCAAATATTTTAAATGATTATATGGGTGAAATTTATAAAACGGTAAAAAAAATTAAACCGAATATAATTGTAAGCATGGCACCAAGTATTTATCCGTGGAGTAAGGAAGAATATTTACAGGATTGGATACAATGGGTAAAACAAGGATATGTTGATTTAGTTATTCCTCAGTTGTACCGTCAAAATATAAAAGATTATATTAAAGTATTAGATGATATTGTTAAAGAACAGTTGACAAAAGAAGATCTAAAAAAGTTTTACCCCGGTATTTTATTAAAGGTGGGAACTTATTACCCAAGTGAACAACTATTAAAAGAGATGATTTACGAAAACCGTAAACGAAATATAAACGGCGAAGTATTCTTCTTTTATGAAGGCATTAAAAAATTTCCTAACATATTTAAAGAACAATTATATAAAGACAAAGTTTTATTCCCAAAATATTTATTAAAGGAACAAAAATGAAAAAAATGCTGATAATTTTATTATTTATAAATACAATAATTTTTTCTCAAGCGTTAAACGAAATGAGGGCGGTTTGGATAACTAATGTAGATAGTGACGTATTACTGACGGACGCTAAAATTGCCGAATCGATGGACTATTTGGAATCGATTGGGGTAAATGTTATCTTTCCGGTAGTATGGAATAAAGGATATACAATTTACCCAAGCGAAGTAATGAATTCGGAATTCGGAAAACCTATTTGGCCCAGTGTATCGGGACGAGATCCGTTAAAAAGATTAGTGGTTGAAGCACACAGAAACGGAATTGAAGTAATTCCTTGGTTTGAATTTGGATTCTCTCCGTCATATTCGTTAAACGGAGGACATATTTTAGCAAAATATCCCGACTGGGGATTAAAAAATAGCAGCGGAAATTTAGTCGTAAAAAACGGATTTGACTGGATGAGCGGAATTGTCCCCGGTGTTCAAAATTTTATTACTTCTCTTGTTCTGGAAGTAGTAGATAATTATGATGTTGACGGCGTTCAGGGAGATGATAGATTACCCGCAATGCCTGTAGAAGGCGGATATGAAGAATATACCGTGAATCTTTATAAATCAGAGAACAACGGAAACAATCCGCCAAGTAATTTTGCCGATAATAATTGGATGAAATGGCGCGCCGATAAATTGAATTATTATTATAAAAGTTTGCGTGATAGCGTTAAAAAAAGAGGGGATTATTTAATATTTTCATCGGGACCCAGTGTATATCCATGGGGTTATCAGAACTATTTGCAGGATACAAAAACTTGGGTAACTGACGGAATAATTGATAATTTTATTCCCCAACTGTATAGACAAGACGTAAGCAGTTACAATAATGAACTGACAATCGCTTTAAGTTATGTGCCGTTAAATAAAAGAGATATATTTTTTGCCGGAGTACTTGCCAAAGCCGGTTCTTATGTTATAAGTCCTTCGCTGTTAATGTCTTCGTTAAATAGTAATAGGCAAAAAGGAGTAAAAGGGGAAACATTTTTCTTTTATGAAGCTTTAAGGTTAAATAATAATTTGCTTGGTGATACACTAAAAGAAACTTATTATAAAGATAAAGCAATTCCGCCTTTTAGAAACGGAAAAATTTGGAGACCTAAAGCTGTGGTTGTAAATGAAGATGACCCCGGTGCAGTAAAAAACGGCAACTGGACTCCTTTTGGCATAACCGGATTTAAACCAAATATTTTTATGACCAACGACCCAAACTATGCTTCAATTGAGTACAATATGGAAATTCCGTTTGATGCCTATTTTGATGTTTATGCTTATGTTGTAACAAATAGTGTAAATGCTACAAATGTTTGCCACACAGTATATTTTGAAAACGATTCGGCAAAAATTTATGTAGATCAAAAAGACGGAAAAAATAAAGGATGGTATAATTTGGGCAGCTACTATTTTACAAAGGGGAATAAAAAAGTTGTTAAAATTGATAATTCGGGTATTGATGCAGGTAAATACGTTATTGCTGATGCATGTATGATGATGATTAACAGAAAACTTTCTCCGGACGTAATTGTAACCGAAGTTTTGGAGGAGCCAAAGGAGAATAATATACTTGCAGAATTTAGTTTAAAACAAAATTATCCCAATCCGTTTAATCCTACAACGGTTATTGAATATGACCTTAAAGAAAATTCAAAAGTTACTTTAAGTATATTTAACATCTTGGGCGAAAAAATTACGGATATTGTTAACGGCGAACAACTTACGGGGAATTATAAAATTAATTTTAACTCCGAAGATTATAATCTATCAAGCGGAATTTATTTTTATTCCATTAGAACAAGCAATTTTATATCAACAAAAAAAATGGTATATTTAAAATAGAAGGTAATAATGAAATACTTTTTATTTATAATTTTGTTATTTCTGATTCAAAACGGTTGTAGTCAGGTAAAAGATATGGACTTACGGCAAAAAGCAATTGAAGAAATTAAAAACACAGAGAAGGAATTTGCTGCGTATGTTAAAGAACACGGTATAACGGAAGGGTTTTATAAGTTTGCATCAGAAGATGCCGTACTTAATCACGGCGAAAATTTGGTAAAAGGAAAAGAAGCAATTAAATTGCATTATTTGTCAAAAAATGCGGATAAGAACAAATTAGAATGGACGGCAGAATTTGTTGATGCCGCAGAAAGCGGAGAGCTGGGATATACATACGGCAGTTATATTTATTTAGTTCCTGATAGTTTAGGCGGGTTTACCAAATATACCGGTGTATTTCACACGGTTTGGAAAAAACAAATAAACGGCACTTGGAAATTTGTATGGGATTGACATAATGAACTATTACGATTTAACAAAAGAAGAGTTAATTGAAGAAATAATTAAGCTTAAAGGCAAAGTAGAGTTTAATAGCGATAGGGAAATGGAAAACGAAAAGGAGTTTGTTAATAAACTGCTTTTTGAAAATGCGTTTTATAGTTCGCCAGAAGGTATTATGATTACAAACGGTGAAACCGGCTTAATAATAGCGGTTAATAAAGAATATACAAATTTATTGGGATATACGACTGAAGATTTATTGGGAAAGAGTATAAAGGAGATTGGTATTTGGATTAATCTTGATAATAGAAAATATTTTATTGAACAAATACTAACTAACGGCTATTTAAGTTACGAAGATGATTTTAGAAAAAAGGATGGGGAAATAATTAGACTATCCGCATTTTCTAAATTATTAAAAATTGGTGAAGCAAACTATTTTTTTTCATATATAAGCAAAACAAGCAGGGCTTTAGAAGAACTTAAGAGAAGCGAAAAAAAATATAAATTGCTTTCGGAAAACATTAAAGACGTAATTTGGGAGATGGATCCCGAAGAATTAAAATTTACATATGTAAGTCCTTCTGTGTATAATTTGCGAGGTTATTCTGCCGAAGAAGTGATATTAACTTCTTTTGAAGAGTCGTTAGAACCGGAATTATTTGAATATATAAAAGTGAAACTTGCCAAAAGACTTGATGATTACAAAAATAACAATTTAGTGCCTAACGGGTTTTTTAGGTATGAAGCAAAACAACCTTGTAAAAACGGCAGCCGGATTTGGACTGAGGTAATTTCTTCTTATTTTGTTGACGAATTAACCGGTAAATTAATGGTTAGAGGTGTTACACGCGAAATTGAAGAAAGAAAAAAAAGTGAAAAAAGCTTAAAATTAGCTTATGAAGAATATAAAACGTTATTTGAAAATACGACAGAAGCTATTATTTTAATTCAAGACGGATTTATTAAAAAATTTAATAAAGCTGCAATTTTGCTAACGGGATTTTCACCCGAAGAAATTTATTCTGCACCATTTTACGAATTTGTAACAGAAGAATTTAGGGAAACAGTAATAAATATTAGTAAAAAAAGACTAAGCGGCGAAATTATAAATGAAAAATATTCTATAAAAATTAAAATTAAAACCGGCGGTACAAAATGGGTTACCGTTTCCGGAGTAAAAATAATTTGGCAGGAAAAACCGGCAACTTTAAATTTTTTAGTTGATATAACAGAACAAAAAGAAATACAAGAAAAATTAATAGAGCAAAACGAAGAGCTTTTAAGAACAAATAATCAAAAAGACAAATTGTTTTCTATTATTTCTCATGATCTTAAAAATCCTCTTCACATAATATTAGCCCTTTCAGACGTTTTAACCGGCGAAACGGATAATATATCTACTGAAGAAAAAGTACAGATTGCTAAGGATATAAGAAAATCGGCAAAAACATTAAGAAAGATTTTAGACGATTTATTAAACTGGGCAAAGTTAAAACAAAATCTTATTACTTTTAACCCAAAATCGTTAAACTTAAGTGAATTGGTTAATGATGCATTTCTAAATAGCTTTGATAATGCAAGGGATAAAAATATAATTATTAACATTAATGTTGATGAAAATTTATGCGTTTTCGGAGACGAAAACCTTCTAAAATCTTTATTCCGAAATTTAGTTACTAATGCGGTTAAATTTAGCTATGAAAATAGTGAAATAGATATTAGTGCAGAGTTAACTGAAGAGAAAGATATTTTAGTAAAAGTAAAAGATTACGGAATGGGAATGCCGATTGAATTGGCTGAAAACTTGTTTGAATTAGGTTATAAAATTCAAAGAATGGGCACAAACAACGAACCGAGTACCGGTTTGGGGTTGCAGATTGTAAAACATATAACAGAAGTACACAATGCAAAAATTTGGTTTGAAACCGCAGAAAAAAAAGGAACGGTGTTTTTTGTGAAGTTTTTATATAAAATTAAACATTAATTAAATATTTACGATAATAAATAATAACTAAAATTTAATTTTTATGAAAAATATTGCTATAGAAACGTTGTTAGGAATTATTTTAGGTTTTGGGTTATTTTTCATCTCAATAGCTGCAAGTACCGATAATTTTTTAATGTTTTTTAACCTGCCCAGTTTGTTAATGGTTGTAGGCGGAACTTTAGCCGCTACAATGATATCTTTTAGAGGAAGATATGTAATGCAGGCGTTAAAAGAATTAAAAGGTATTTTTACTCCTCAAAATATTAATCCTCAAACTTTATACAAAGAAGTAGAAAACATTATAAATTTAGCAAGGGTATTAAAAACAAAAGGGATAGTTGAACTTGAAAACGAACTTCAAAAATCGGAAATAAAAGATCCTTTTGTTAAATACGGCGGAGAATTGCTGGTTACCGGTTATAAAGGAGATGAGTTAAGAAAAATGCTTAATAATTTTGTGGAAACTTCTTTTGAACGAAATATGGTTTTTTCGCATATTTTAAGAACTATGGCAAGTTTTGCTCCGGGTTTTGGTATGCTTGGTACAGTTATTGGCTTAATTATTATGCTGGATAAAATGGGAAGTAACCCCTCGGAATTAGGTAGAGGATTAGCTTTTGCTTTAATTACAACTTTATACGGTGTTATATTAGCACAATTAATTTTAAGACCGGCAGCAGAAAAAGTAAAACAGAAACAAGAAATATTGAGGTTTAGGAATTTACTTATAACAGAGGGTTTTGTTTTGTTGGGTGAAAATCAAGATTCAATGCTTATTCAAGATATGCTTAACAGTTTTTTAGATCCGGAAAACCATTTTTCCGTTATTAAAAAAGATCGTGCTTAAAAGTCCCCAAGTAGAATATTTATGGAAAATTTAAACGACAATTTTAATCAGGATGATAAATTAAGCAGCGAACAAAAGCTTGCCAAAAAACTGAAAAATGAGCTTTCTAAGCGTAATATTTATGATAATGACGAAAAAGGTAAAAAGTCCTTTAAACGGTACTACGGCGATGAAGACTCGGCGTATAAAAGTAAAATTGTTAAAGGGGAAGCCGATGCGGAAGACTGGCTTACAACCTATGCAGACGTAATTACTTTGATGTTAACATTATTTGTTCTTCTTTTTTCGTATTCTAAAGTTGACCAGAAAAAATTTGAGCAATTAAAACAATCAATAAATAAAGAATTATTAAAAAAAGACGAAAAAACCATGTTTGAACAAGTGGAAAAAAATGTAAAGAACATTTTTGAAAGTTCAAGCATGGGAAATAAAGTGCTAATTTCTTCCGATCCCAAAGGGTTGCGTATTGAACTTAATAGTAGCGCATTGTATGACCTTGGTTCGGCAGACATAAAACCGGAGATGTTAGGTGAGTTACGAGAATTAGCACATACTATAAATACTTTGCGTATAAATTTCCCTAATTATTTAGTAGAAGTTGAGGGACATACGGATAATATACCCATAAATACGGCACAATACCCGTCTAACTGGGAATTATCTACAAATAGGGCTACAAATATTGTAAAACTATTTATTGAAGAGGGGATTCCGCCAAATAGATTAAGAGCAGCGGGTTATGCCGATAGCCGTCCAAAATTAAGTAATAATGATTCTCAGGGTAATCCGATACCTCAAAATCAAGCTGCAAATAGAAGGGTTGTTATATTTGTGCAGCGAGAAGGTTAATTATTAAATAACCGATCCCAAAAACTTCTTTTTTCTTTTTTCTTCCAAAAGTCCGTATAGTTTCTTTGGGTTGTTATACCTATTGGACCTTCATAAATACCGCCGTCTTTATAACCGTCATATACTCTTACCGCAATAATATTTTCACCGTTATAATTAAGTAAATTATCCGGTAAATAATAACCTCGGAATTTACTATAACTATCACCCAAATTATTATCAACATTAGTCATTTTACCGGTTGAACCGACAAGTTTACCGTTAATATAAACTTGGTCGAAATCATCAATTTTACCCATAACAAGTACAAGTTTTTGTTCGGATAAAGATTTAGAAACTTTAAATTTTTTGCGATACCAAGCAAATCCGTCATAATCTTTATATCCTTGGTTTTCCCAATGACCCGGTACTAATAACTCATCCCATTTGTTATCGTTAAAGTTAAAATCTTTATAATCATCGCTATCGCCGGTTCTAAATTTCCAATATCCTTCTAACCCAATATTTACCGCAATGCTTTTGTAGCTGTAAATACCGGGCTCGCCGTTAACAATACCGCCGCCTTGTTCGTCATCATAAACCCTTACGGCAATAGTGTTGTTGCCGGGTTTAATTATTCCCGCCGGAATAGGATATTTACGATAAGTGTAATAAGAAGTAATATAATTTGGCGGAAAAGATCCGCTTTTACCTATTAGCACACCGTTTATGTAAGTTTCGTCAACATCATCAACAGAACCTAATTCTAAATACAACTGAGTATTTAAATATTTATCGGAAATAATAAACTGCTTGCGGTACCATGCATAACCGTCGTACCCGTGATAACCTCTATCTTCCCAAAAAGAGGGGACACGTATATCTTCCCAATTACTATCGTTAAAACCGGAGTTTTTCCAATCTATGTTGTCTCCGATAGAGAATTTCCAATAACCTGATAGATTAAAAACTCGGGTTCGGTCTTCGGCGTGTAAATTTACCGCAAGCAGTAACACAAAAGCAATATTTATAATTAAAGTTTTCATAATATTATTATTTATTTAAGTACTAATTTATTTAATTATTTAGTATATAAAAGTAATTAATTGTAAAAAATTGTAAAACATCATTTAACGGTTAAAAAACGGGATGAATCGATATTTGCTTTTGCAATTTCATCACCAATAAATTTAAATTTTTTACTTTTATCGTTTTGGCAAAGTGTTATAACGGCACTATTGCTTTTTTCGGTGCCTATTTTATACAAAGCGATAGCTATTAAGTACTTTAAATTTGTGTTATTACTATTTGTATATAGAGTGCACAATTCATCTGTTACTTCTGCAATTTTGTATTTACCGGCTAAATATACCGCACTTTTGGTTAATCCTTCATTATTCGATTGTAAGGCAGTTTCTAAATTTTTTATTTTGTTCTCTTCTTTTTGTGAAGGTGATTTTGGTTGAGCAAAAAATAAAGTTGCACTAAATAGTAAATACAAAAATATAAGCCAGCCAACCATTTTGCGATTATAGTCTTCTTCGTAACTTTTCATCTTATCCTTCCGGTTTTACTTTGTTAAAAATTTGTTTATTGTTAATTATTGTGACGGTAAACATAATAACTAAGTTGTCATCAAAAAGTTATAGTTTGTAACAAGATGTAAAAGAAAAGTAAAAACATGCATTTATAAAGGTGACAAGTGAATAGTGAATGGTGAATGGTGACAAGTGACGAGCTATTAACTTGATCATCGTTAATTTTTTAATTAATTATTAAACAGTTTTAAAACAGGACATATTAATAATTTAATCTTTGTTAATTTTTTTTGTATATTTTACTTTAATTTAAAATTATTGCGTGGGTTTAATTTTGAGTAAAATTGGTGATTTAATTAATAAGCTTTGCCCCAATGGTGTGGAATATAAAGAGTTAAATACTTTAATTAATGATAAAGTTTTAATCTTGATTAATGCACCGGTTAAACTAAAAAAAGAAAATTACAAACCAATTGGGGAATATCCAATAATTGATCAGGGTCATAAATTTATTATTGCATATTCGGATGATAAAAATGCTTTAATAAAAAAAGATTTATATGTTATTTTTGGCGATCATACTGAACTATTCAAGTTTGTCGATTTTGGTTTTATACAGGGTGCTGACGGAATAAAAATATTAAAAACTAAGCAAAATGTACTAAATACAAAATATTTTTATTATGCAGTTAGCAATTATTATATTCAAACCGGAAAGTACACAAGACATTTTGCATTCCTAAAGAATACTTTAATCCCTATTCCCCCATTAGAAGTACAAGAAGAAATTGTAAGAATACTTGAT
>CALGLM010000243.1 GCA_937930275.1 uncultured Ignavibacteria bacterium | reverse complement strand
CTCTTGTTTCAAATTCTTCTTTAACAAGTTCATATGTGGATTCAGAAATTATTATTCGTGTACCGTAAATTTTATTTAATCCTTCCATACGAGATGCCGTATTAACCGCATCACCTATTGCCGTATAATCTAACCTACTTGTTGTTCCGATATTTCCGACAATCATTTTACCGGAATTCAACCCCATACGTGTAATAAAAACAGGTTGATCTTTTTTTAAATTACTATATAAAATATCTAATTGCTTCTGAATTTTTAATGCAGCTCTGCATCCGGCTATTGCATGATTTTCCTGATAAATAGGAGCTCCAAATACTGCCATTATTGCGTCTCCAATATATTTATCTAACATAGCCCTATGCTCTAATATAATACTGCTTGCATTGCTAAAATATTCATTTAAATGCATTACTAAATCTGTTGGCGAATATCTTTCACTAATATTTGTAAAGTCCTTTATATCGCTAAAAAAGACTGTAGCAAATATTTCTCTACCGCCCAACTCAATTGAATCAGGATTTTTCAATATTTCATCAATTACTAAAGGACTCATGTACCTATTAAACGTTTTTCGCAGCTCGTTTTTCTGTTTTCCTTCTACTACATATAGCACAACAGCAGTAATCAAAAACCCAAATATCATTGCCAACTCGGGATAAATAAAATCGATATAGTATCCATATTTACCGTAAATATAAATATTTAAATAAGTTATTAATCCGGCAAATAAAGCAAATACTGATAGCGAATAATAAATTTTTTTAAGAAAAATTAATATGGCAGGAATTATTAAAGATATTAACAAAATTATTAATAAGTTTATATATTCTGATGCTTTATAAATATAATGCTTATTTAATAAGTTACTTATTACTGTGGCATGAATCTCCATTCCGGGGTATGGTTCATTGCTATTAATGGCTACTGATTTAAAGTCCCCTAACCCGTGAGCCGTTCCGCCTATTATTACAATTTTATCTTTAAAGATTTTAGGATCAATTACAGGTTCTTCACCTCCCGATAATCTATAACCTGAAATTATCAAATCTGAAATCGGATAATATTTGAAAACATTTCCGGTAACTCCTCCTCCTCCGTACCATTTAATTAATAAGTTTCCTTCTTCATCAATCGGTAAATTTTCGGTAGCTATTATTTCCTTAAAATTTTTATTAATAATTTTTGAATAAACCAAAAATGAAATCTGCGGAATTAATTGGTTCTTATATTTAAATAATAAAGGAACTCGCCTTATAATATTATCCGAATCAGTAATTAAAGTTACAATTCCTAAACCGGCACTCCCCTTTTGAAAAGCCACTAAAGGAGCCTCGGCTTCGTTGTAGTCTTTAAGGTTAAGATTTAATTTATTGTTTTGAAGAAATTGCGATAATATTTCATTTCCGGTTACGTTTGATTTCTTATCTTTTATAACTCCGGCAATTAAATATACATTTCCGTTATTTTCAATTGATTCTGCAAATTTTTGTTCGCTAACTTCCGGATCAACATCTACTCTTTCAATTTCTTTGCCGGAAAAATGAATATCATAAATTATTGCCTTTGCACCCGCATAAGTTAAAAAATTATTTACTTCACCATAAAACTCACGCGGAAATGGCCAACTTACTGCATTGTTCTCAAAAAACTTCAGACTGTTGTCATCAATTGTAACCATTACTATATTTGTATCCGGCTTTACGTTACCGGCAGTCACATTATTACGGAAATCAATAAAAGTAAGCTCTGTTGAGTTTAATATTCCCGAAATTTTAATCAACCATATTAACACAAAAGTTAAGATTGAGCTAAAAAACAGAAAAAACTTTTTTGATTTGTAAATTTTTTTTAAATTCATTATTGATGTTTTATCTCTATTAAATTTTCATACTTTCCGTCTTTAAATTGAGGCATTGCCATACCTATATAAGCATTAATGTATGTCGGATCACAAATTAAATACTTTTGATTTTTGTATGTTACAAAATCTCCCGGTACATCTACGTCAAATTTTACCGCTGTAGCTACGTGACCCGGATAGTCCACTCCTATAACAGGCAAGTTTAACAATTCTTTTACCAAAAACGAAAAAAGAATCGATCTATCTTCACAATCACATGCCGGATAATTCATAATTTCTTCAATAAATAACGGTTTTTCCCTTCCAAATTGTTGGTCGTCAGTTTGATATTCAAATCCTATCTGTACAAATCGAAGTAAGATATTTGCAGCATCAGGAGGGGTTCTGCCTTCAACTAAAGGACGTAAAGAATTTAGTAAAGTTTGTTTTGTATCGTCCGATATTTTATAATTAAAATATACACTTAAATCGGTATAAGGATAATATTCGTAAAACTTTACAACATTTGTGTTGTATTTTGCATCAATAACGTATTCTGAACCTTTATATTTAAATTTCACCGTTCTTGTTTTTTCTATCGGATTTACTTTTAACGGAGATTCAATATTCATATCTATCATCTTTTTTGCATCCGGATAATCACCGTCATATGTATAAATCGAACCTTCTAAGCTACCGCTTAAGTTATCAAAATCAATAACATATAATCTTTCTTTAGTATCAGAACTTGTAAAGTATGGAATTCCAAAAATTTTTGTTTTTGCAGGAACAAACAATACAATGTTCCTGTCAATAAACCCTATCCTACATTTATAACCTGATTTATTAAGCATATACCATATAAAGCAATATCTCGAATTTCTATCATTACCATATAATTGTTTGGCAAAACTATTAAGTAAAATAGCATATCCCCAATCATTTAAGCTAATAGCAGTTTTGTATTCAGTAAATTGAGTAATTAAATCTTTATAACCCTTTTTACTCATCTCTTCCCAATATTTACTTATTGATTTATTATCCGCATTTTTTGCAACAGTAACTTTAAGTTCTTTAGAATAAGCAATTTTAACTTCTGTTCCGTAATACTCAAAAGTCGCATTTTGATCGTTTTTGTTAACATCAACTTTCGTTTCTACTACAATAGGAGTAATTTTTGGTCCTTCTACCGTCTTTTTAGGTTCTATTATTTTTTCGGGTATTGTAGTTATCTCTGGTTCTTTTTCTTTAATTTTTGTTTCATCTTGTATTTTTGGATTTTCTGTTGTTTTTGAAACTTCGGTTTTTGGTTCATTCAATGTTATATCTTTCTGCTCGGGAACTTGTTTGGATTCATCAATCTTTTTACTTATATCACTTTCTTTTATTTTTGCATCCTTATCTTCCTTAAAAGGATTACTGTTTTCCTTTAAAACCGGCTTTGTTGATTCTTTTTTTTCATTGGTTTTGCCAATCTTATCTTTTTTATCTTCTTTTATCGGCTTTTCATCTTTATTTTTATCAAAATCATCTGCAAATACAGGAGGTTTTACGACTTTAGGTTTATCATCAAATTTAACCCCCTGAAACATTTTAAATGCTTTCCATTCCTGTTCAAGAAAATCTTTAAATTTTTTATCTTCTTCGGTCATAAATGTATTTATTTTTTGCTGTTCTTCTTTAAGCCATTTTTGGTATTCTTCATCCTGGGCTTTTAAAGTATCTACCTTAATTATGGATAGAATTATAGTTAAAGCAAAAATGTACTTTTTCATAATAACCTCATTTTTTATTGTTTTATGGGAGCACGAAATAAAACATAAAATATTTTATTATAATTATCTTTATATCTTCCAATCAATTCCATGTTTTTAACAACAACGCAATAATCTTCGTCTTGAATTTCTTGCCCCTCAAAGTCATCTAATTTTTGTAAACTTTTAATATTAACCCCTAATTGTTTTGCAATCCCAAAACGACCTTGCTTTTCGGCAGTTAACCACGAACTAAGTTCATAAAAATAAAATTGTGAACATCCGATATCATAATAATAGTTTTCGTCTTCAGGCAACTTATTAACCCAAAGCGGTTTTTCAAAACTATCAACCGAAATTCTATCAGTAAGCGATATTTTAATATTTTCATTTTTACTTACTAAAACCGCAACAAAATCTTTGCAAATTATTGAATCAACCGTTTTAAAATCATTAATTAAACTTAATGCTTTTAAAGTATCAAATTCTTCTCTAAATCTATTTGAGATAAAATATTTTCCGGCTTCGGTATTCCAAAAGGCTTGACCTCCGCTTATTTTTGTCTCTTTATAACGAATATAATTCATTATTGCTTCCTTTTTAGCATTAGCAAAGGATGAATCTGCATAAAAGCCTAATCTTGCAACACCAACAGAATTATCTTCGCAATCAATTTCTCCTTGGTTTAAGTACCAATAAGGATAAACTTGTCCGTAAGTGTATCGGCACAAAAACAAGACAAAAATAAAAACGAAAGAAAATTTATTCAACACTCACCTTTTTATTTTATATTTGAAATATAATTGTTGAAAAGAATAAAACCAAACTTTTTAATTTCAAGTTGACGTAGAACACATTCATAAGAAAGTTAAAATTTATTATATTTGTAATTTTAATTTCCTGTAATATGAAAAGATACTCAATTCTTGCTGTAATAATATCAGCCTCTCTATGGGGTGTTGACGGTATATTGCTTACACCGGCATTATATAACCTTCAAGTACCTGTTGTTGTATTTATTGAAAGTACAATAGTAGCTTTACTTTTAACCCCGTTCAACATAAAACACTTTAGTATAGTTAAAAATTTTTCAAAAAAAGACTGGTTGTCTATTTTTTTAGTGGCGCTTTTCGGTGGTACGTTAGGTACACTTGCTATTACCAAAGCTTTATTTTATGTAAATTATGTAAATCTTTCGGTTGTTATTTTAATCCAAAAACTGCAGCCCGTGTTTGCTTTAATTTTTGCGGCAACAATTCTTAAAGAAAGACCTCAAAAGGAGTTTTTTTTCTGGGCTGCATTAGCGGTAATTGGGGCTTATATTATGACTTTCGGATTAAATTTACCGGTTATAACCACAGGGAATAAAACGGTTTATGCGGTTTTATTTTCGTTAGCAGCCGCTATTAGTTTTGGATTATCTACGGTTCTAAGTAAACGTGCGTTAAGAAACATCAAATACGATTTTGCTACTTATTTAAGATTTTTATTTAGTGCTATTATTATGTCGGTTATTGTAATTTTTTCAAATTCGTTTTCCGGGTTTATGCAAATTACATTAGCAAATAGTATAATTTTTATTTTAATTGCGTTTACTACCGGAGGAACGGCAATTCATTTATATTATTACGGATTACGTAATATTTCTGCATCTGTTGCAACTATATGCGAATTGGCATTCCCCCTTACTGCTATAGTTCTTGAATATTTTGTAAGAGGAAATACTTTAGATGTTATTCAATGGGTCGGAGTTTTTATGCTTTTATTTGCAATAATAAAAGTATCATCATTAAATAAATAAAATTTGATAAGTCATTTAAAATAAAAAATCCCTTTATTATAAATAAATATAACAAAGGGAAAAACAAGCAATATTATTTATTTATCTGCCAACTTGGTCTAAAGTATCCTTACGAGCCATTAAGGTATCTTTATCTTCTACTCTTTCCGGATCCGGAACGCAGCAATCAACCGGACATACGGCAGCACACTGAGGTTCATCATGAAAACCTACACATTCAGTACATTTATCAGGAACAATATAAAAACGATCTGCCGAATAGAATCCGCTTGTCCCTGAAGGAGCAACACCTTCTTCACCGTATTCAACACCTGCATACTTCCAGTTTGCACCGCCTTCATAAATTGCCGTGTTTGGGCATTCAGGTTCGCATGCACCGCAATTTATGCATTCATCTGTTATCATTATAGCCATATCTTTTCTCCTAAAATTATTTTATGATTTTTAATTTTAACTTTGGTAATATACACATTGCAATATCAACCGAATTGCTCTTCAAACATCCTATTAAATCTGTAATATCAACGTACAAAGTAAATATATCTAAATTAAAAAACAAAGGCAAATATTTTTCTAACTTGGGTAACGCTTTATTAAATTGAGCTAACGAGTTTATTCTGTTTTTTTGTTTTAAATGATAACATCCAACCGAGACTTGAATCAAGCCTTGATACCCTAATTTAAACATATCATCATCTCGTTTGCCGACCCAAATTTTTTCAAAACACTCGTGAGCTAAAAAATATTCCTCTTGATTAAATAATAATATACCTAAATTAAAGTACTCTACGTCACCAGCTTCCACTGGATCCTCCGCCTCCAAAACTTCCTCCTCCTCCGCTAAATCCGCCAAAACCGCCGCCTCCGCCAAAACTACCGCCACCTCCGAATCCTCCTCCTATACCTCCGCCAAAACCACCAATAAATGTTCTTCCTCTTCCTTTTTTCGCAATTGAAAATATTATATAAAGAATAAAAATAATTATATAACCAATAAATTTAAAATCAATCGGTTTTCCGTTATCTTCCTTATCTTCTCTTGTATATTCACCCTTAATTGCTTGCACTATTGCATATACACCCGCTCTTAAACCGTTATAATAGTCACTTTGTTTAAAATAAGGACGCATTTCATTACGCATAATCGATGAAGATAATGCATCGGTCAGTGCTCCTTCTAATCCGTATCCTACTTCAATACGCATTTTTTTATCGTTAACCGCCAATAAAATAAG
>CALGLM010000242.1 GCA_937930275.1 uncultured Ignavibacteria bacterium | reverse complement strand
GCATTTGCCTTTTAAGCAAAGGGTCGGTGGTTCGAGCCCACCCGCGCTCACAGAACTTAAAGCCTTGTAAGACAATAACTTGCAAGGCTTTTGTGTTTTAAACAAGGTTGTAAAATAAGCACAATAAGTTAAAATAACGGAATAAAAAGATTAAAAATAAAACAATCGGTGGTTTCCCGAAACTTCGGGACGCTCACAGAACTTAAAGCCTTGTAAGACAATAACTTGCAAGGCTTTTGTGTTTTAAACAAGGTTGTAAAATAAGCACAATAAGTTAAAATAACGGAATAAAAAGATTAAAAATAAAACAATCGGTGGTTTCCCGAAACTTCGGAACGCTCACAGAACTTAATGCATTGTAAGACAACAACTTACAAGGCTTTTGTGTTTTATTCAAAGTGAAAGAAATAAAAAATGTAACACAAAAGTGTAACCCATTTTAATAAATTTGTACCAAAATTGTGCTAAAAGGTTAAAGAAAAATTGCAAGAAGATTAAGAAGGGATGATGTTAATTATTAACTTTTCGGTTTGGGGGATAAATGCTGCACTTGCCGGTTGCTGACTTTAACTGATATTGTTTAGATTAGCATGAGCGATGAAAATTATTATCAATTAAATATATTGTAATTTTGAAATGTAATTATTTTATAGGATAAAAAATCTTATTAGTTTATTTCTTGGGGCTGCATTTATTTTTAATGCAGCCCCTATTTTATTAATTATTTTTCTTTGAAAAATATGATTTGATAACCAAATCAATCAGTACTAACCCACCGCCTATTATCATCAAACTATCAGGAATTAAACGGAACCACATCCAATTTTTTAAAGGTTCAACAGCCGAATGTAATCTTGCGTAAAAATATCCTAAGTCATGAGCAATTTTGGTTTGTTCAATTCCTATTATATAAGTAGGTAAAGCAAATAATAAAGCTCCCGTAGTAAGCACAATAAATCCATATTTGCTTAAATTTTCATTCCATACTAAGTTTTTAGCCAATGAGTTTGTTCTTGCCGCCATATAAATAAATGCTAAAGAAATGTACCCAAAAGCACCCAATAAAGCCACATGACCGTGAGGCATTATTAAATATGTACCGTGCGAATAATAGCTAATTGTGGGGGTATTAATTACCATACCAAAAAATCCTGCTCCTATCCAATTAAGAAAAGCCGAGCCGGAGATCCACATAAACGGAACGGTAAATGCGAATTTTTCACCGGTATGATTTTTTTCTCGTAAATTTTTCATTGCCTCAATAACCATTAATGCTAACGGAAGCGGTTCAAGTGCAGAAAAAATACCGCCTATTGCTATCCAGTATTCGTCTAATCCCTGCCACCAATAATGATGTCCAACACCAAGCGTTCCGCTTAACATAATTAAAAATAGTTCAAATAACATTACACGCACGGCGGTTTTGTTTGTAATTAATCCAAGTGAAACCGTAAAAAACGCAATAACACCGGCAGCGAAAAGCTCAAAAGTTAGCTCAACCCAAAGATGGATAACCCACCATCTGTAATAATCATCAACCGTAAAGTTAGGCATTACTTTGTGTACCGGCATCATTCCTGCCATGTATAAAGTTGCAATGGCAAAAGCAGCCCAAATAATAGTACTAACAATAGGGTTATTTGTTGCGGCTTTTCTAATTAAAGAGATTATTAAAATGAACCAAAATACTAATCCAATTACTAATCCTATATCCCATACCCTTCCTAAATTTATTAATTCACGTCCTTCGTTGCCAAGCCAAAACCATGTTTCTCGTAATTGACCCGTAGCGCCTAAATATAAACCTATCATGCTTCCGACTGCTACAATAAGAAGTGCCACCCAAAGAACGTCCACCAACCATGGGAATTTATGATCTTTATTAGCAACCCAAGGAGCTATTAATAATCCGCCTACCAACCAACCTACGGCAACCCACAAAATAGCTAATTGTGTATGCATTGATCGTAGAACATTAAAAGGTAGAATTTTTTGTGAAATTAAAAAATCTTGTGTCGGGTCCGTATAAAGGTGAGCTAAATATCCTCCGATAATTAATTGAACAAAAAACAATCCGGCAACAATCGGAATATATTTAATCAATTTTGCCTGCGATTTAAATAGACTTGTAATAACCAATGGTTTTTCAAGTTTATCATCCGGATCTTTTTTAAACAAATATTCATACGTTAAAAACGCAACAACAATAGTTAAAGTCCAAAGAATTAAAAATTCCCATAATGAAATTTTATGCGATTCAAATGACACATCCTGATCTAACATAGGTTCGGGTGGCCAATTATTAGACCAAGTTCTATTAGTATTAGGCCGTAATGATGTTGCTACTAATTGAGACCAATCTACAAAAGCCGCAATTTTTTCGGCTTCTTCAACCCTAATTATACCACCTTGAAAAGCACGAGACTTGTCTCCTTTTACAAGTAAATTGGTTAAATATTGTTTGTTTTTCTGGAAAGCCGAAGCAGATGCATCAGTATAAATTGTAGTTCCCTCTAAAAGAGAAGTCTGTTTTTTTACATCAATTTTTACTCTTTCTTTTACTGCTCCGCGTTCAACTGTTGTTAAATCTTTGTTCGGTTTGCCGTATAGCTCCATACCATAGTAATCGTATAAGTATTCTGTTCTATAATGTAAAAAATCGGTTGTGAAATCCGGACCCATATAAGCTCCCATTCCAAGCATGGTACCCCAATCCATCAAATCAAACTGCTGGAAGTATCCTTTTCCGGCTACAACATCTTCGTATTTGTAAAGAACTTCACCGCTTACCGATTTAACTACTTTTGGTATGGGCGGAACTTCTTTTTGCAGGTTAGCGGTATAATATATTAACGCGCTAACCATAAATAATGCGATGATCCAAAAAGAAACATAAAGTCCTTTTCGACTCATAAACTTATCTAATAAGCTCTCTTTCATGTCTTTCCTTTATAATTTGTTGTTAATTAATAATTTAATATGCTACACGCAGGTAGTATTTATGTCAAAAAAAAATCAAAAAAACTTTATATCTTCAATTTTTAAACTTTCCAAATTGGTTTCGTTTAACATCTTAATCAATTGTGTTCTAATCCCCATCCATTTTGAGTGCAGCGCACACGGATGATCGCTTGAGCATTCATTAAAACCCAATACACAACCGGCAAATTTATTTATTCCTTCAAATTTATCAATTACCTCACTAATAAATATTTTATCAATTCCTTTGGAAAAATAATAACCGCCGTCTTTTCCTTGAACGCTTTCAACAAATCCGAATTTAGATAGTCGGGTAATTATACGTCTAAGGTATTTATCCGAGATATTCAAATGGTCTATTATTGATTTTGCCGAATGAATTTGCTTCGGATTTTTAGCCATAAATATCAAAATTCGTAATGAGTATTCCGTTGTCTTCTGTAACTTCATGATATGCTACTTATTTGTAGTATTTTAATTAATTCTAACTGTAATGTTAATAAATTAATTTTAAAATTAAAAGCATTTTTTTAAAAAGATTAAAAATTATAGCGGCATAAAAGAACAATTTTCTATTTTTATACAAAATTTGCAATTAAGTATTATTTTAACTTAAAGGTCTTAATAAAAATATTAATTTTATTTTAATAATTTGCAATTTTTTTCTGCATTATGGGACTTAGTTGTTTAATAAGTTCAGCATTATATGCGCCGGTTGGTGCATAAATTAGGGGAGCCCTAATATCGTTAATTACATCCATTGCGGCAATACTGTATGATCTTGATTTTGCTGCAGGCGAACCTGAAGTTACTTCGGGGTTTACATTTGCAACAAAAATTGAAACGGTATTATCGCTATTGCGTGCAATATCAAATATACGAAACATTTGTGGGAAATCTTTTAAAGAAGAAGTTTCAACTTCCCAAAAGCCAAATTCAGGATGACTTGCATCTGGTGAGGGGAGTGGTGTAACTTGATTTCTATGAATATGTCCGGAGATCCATAATATAAGATTTGAATAAGAATGCAGCTTCTCAATTAATACCGATTGGGTCGGAGATGATGAATTATCAAATAGATTAGGAGAAATACCGATAGGTATGTGAGCAGCAATAATCATTAATTTATCTTCTGCTTGACCTTTATCAAGTTCGCTTACAAGCCAATTGAATTTTTCGTTTGTCAATGAACCAAGTGCCCCTTTCGCAAATCCGCAATCTTCTTCTTGCGTATCGTCCAGAACAATTACTTTAATAGGAATATTTGCAACGGGTTCAAATGTATAACATCCCGGTATTATTGTATTAGCAAATCCGTGCCCTACAGGGTTGGAATTAGTTGTGCTAAATTCTGAAATGAAATCGGTTTTAGCAATAAAGCGTCTATCGTTATTTGGATTTATTTGGGGAGGAGAAGTAAAATTTTCAACCGGACCTGCTTTTACAACTTCGCCAAACTCAGAATAACCATCAATAACACCCATATACCTTCCTCGGCTATCCAAATCAGCACCCTTCAACAGATCTCCGATATTAAGAACGTTTGAACTTACATAATTATTAAGTAAATAAGTGTTTGGAGTAAACATTCCTGTCCAGAAATGATCGTGATTACCTACAACTTGATACCAGGGAATAGATTTATTAAGTCCGGTTGCCTGAAACGGGCGCATATAATCGGTATTTGATGTAGATAGGGGGTCGGAATTAGGATTAATATATTTCCCGTCAATTATATCAATATACGTCCTAAGTTCATTATATTGAGCATTATTAATAGCATCGCCTAAAAAAAGTCCAAAATTGAAAATTTGATTTTCATGTAAGTTGTTAATTGTGCAAATAGCTGCATCCAATACTTGAGCCGAATATATTACCGTAGGCGAGTATGCCGATAAATTCCCCTCTGTTTTAAGTCCGTCATATAAAACCTGATTAGGAGACTGCACGTCAGTTAAATGAACGTCTGTTATTGTAAAAAAATGCAAAAGATTAGATGCTTTATTAGCAGTGCTTCCGTTGTAAGAATAAGGCATTAAATCAAGTCTTTTTTGATATGGGAGACCGGGGCCGTAGTACCATAATCCGTACCCATAAGCAGAATATTTTGAAACTTCGTTGGGTAAAACTCTCGGAGGATAAGAAGTAACTTGAATAGGAACAACAGTAACATCAAGAGTAGTGTTAATCTGTTTTGAAATTTTTAAATTATCGGTAATGCTACTTTTTTCGCATCCCGCAAAAACTAAAAATAGGAATATAAACAAAGTAAAAGCAAAGTTAATCTTTTTCATTTTAATTAAACCCATATTTATTAAAAGCTCGTTTACACTTAACTAAAAACATTATCGAAAAAAAGTTACAAATGTTAATATGATATATAAAAAACAATAAAAGTGTATTCCCTTTTAATAATTTGTTTTTGTTCAAATTTAAAATAAAATTACCTAAATAGAACTTTGAAGCAAAAATTAAAATATAAAACTCGGGGTATTGCAAAAAGAAGTAATAAAAAATATTTAGAGAGTAATTATTCTGTGAGAATATTTATCAACTTATAAATAAATTTTAATTATTTAATAATAAATACTTAAACAATAATTTAATAACAGAATTAAGATTAAAGATTAAATAAACAAAATAAATTAATATCCTAAAATTTTATTAAATATTGGAGATTATAGTATATGCTATTTGTAAAAATTATTTCATTAAAACAGTTTTAATAGTTTTGGTTAAATTATTAAATTGTAGATTAATTAAATATATTCCGCTCGTTAAATTTTCAACTTTCCATAAAATTTTATAATCACCTGCAGTTTGATAACTATTTACTATAGTACTAACCTCTTTACCGGATATATCGTAAACCTTTAAAGAAACAAAACCGGATTTTTTTATTGTGTACTCAATTGTAGTAGAAGGGTTAAACGGATTAGGATAAGCCGAGGATAATGCAAAATTATCGGCTAAAACAACATTAGAGTTTTCGTTAACATTAGAAACGAAATTAATTATTGCCGTCCATAAACTTAGAGATCCGTTATCAACTCTTGTCCAAACAGGTCTAATAACATTGTTATGGGCTGTAATTCCGATGTAATCACCAATAAAATCAGATTGTAAAGGAGTAAACGGTGTTTCACTTATTTTAATATTTTCAAAAGTATCCCCACCGTCTTTAGAAATTGCCATATATACGTCAGTTTTATTATCTGTATAATTTCGTCTGTCATAAAAAATGAAATAAATATAACCATTGGTTTGATCAATAGTCATCCAAGGAAAAAACTGATGTCGCGTATATTGATCATTATTTACTTTTTTAGGATTACTCCACAAATATCCACCGTTAGTCGATTTTACTACCCAAATATCTGTATTGTTAGAACCGTTTCTTTGATCTGCCCAACAAATATAAATATTACCGTTGTAAATACTATTACTTAAATCACAATTTATGATAGGAAAACCGGGTGCGCGTTGAATGCCGGGTATGTTAAATAATAACCAATTAATTCTTGAAGGAGTTACTTTTATATCATTATTAAGCCATGTAATTCCGTTATCATGAGAAATATCTACCATTAATCCTAATGGACTCATCCAAGTAACATAAACATCACCATTAGGTCCAACAGCCGGCATAGGAGCGTGACAACTTAAATTGCCGCCTTGTGCATTCCCGTTTGTTTTATTTATGCGTGTTTGTTGTGACCAACTTAAGCCCTGATCTGTTGAACGAGAAAATTGAATTGATGTACTATCGGTTGTTAACGTACTTCCGTGTTGGTCAAATTGTGCCCAAGCAACATACAAGTAGTTTGTTTTTTTATCTACAACCGCCCATTCTTTATCGTTATCTTTTGTTCCGTTTACACCGGTAAATGAACCGTTAGACCAAACACTACCCAAAGAAGTTGTCTTTTGGCAAACAACCTTAGTTAAATCGGGAACTAAATGAAAATAATAATAATAACTTGCCGAATCAATTACTACACAAGGGTCTCCGGCTATTCCGTAATTTGAGTTTATTAGTCCCCTTGTCCAATTAAACCCTCCGTTTGTTGAGTAATAAAATAAATTTGTATTAGCTGCCACAAGTAAGTTGTTAGTATTTTTAGGGTCAACAACAATTGTAGGTTCTTGCGGTGAATAAGAATTGTAGTTCCCGATTTTCACATTTTGAAATTGGGAATAACTAATAGAATTAACAATAAATAAAAATGCTATAAATATTATTTTGTGGGCTTTTATTATTAAATTAGTTATGGTAAAAATTTTCATCTTATTTTTCTACTTATTATTAAAAATTATTTTAATTTATTAACATTATTACATTTATACAAACCATTTTTTAAGTA
>CALGLM010000241.1 GCA_937930275.1 uncultured Ignavibacteria bacterium | reverse complement strand
CCCATGCTATTTGGGTTGCTGTTGCTTCAGCAATTTTAGCTTTAATAGCATTTTTAATAGTATCGTTTAATATTCTATTGGATTGCCTTCCAAACGATTCTTGAGCATTATACTGCTCGCTATATTGTAACATAGTTTTAGCAACAAGCTGTTGACGAACATTAACCTCATCAAGCATAGTTTTTTTTCTGGTATTTGAGCGGTCAATTTCGGCTTTTAAAGCGGTGATTTCTTGAGAGTCTTTAGCTTGCTGTAATTTAGCTTTCAGGTTTTGAATATTAATTTCTTCATCCAGAATTCCACGTTCTAATTCCAACATTGATTGTTTCCGAGCTCTGTCAATAAACTCTTTTTCTTGCTCTTTCACTATAAATTCATCAATTGTATTTAATTGTTCTTTTTTGGAGTTAATTTCAGCTTGAATTAATTGAATTTTTTCTGATGTTGCGGTTCTTTCTTTCTCTAAAGTATCAAGTCTCTGTGCGTCAGAAGTTAATTTCATTGCGTCTTCAATCATTGATTTTTCTATTTTCGCCTGTAAGAGCTGTTCATCCAGTTCGGTTATAGTAGAGTTTTTTAATTGGTGAGAGAAAGTTTCTCTCATATTTTCTTGTTCTATTTTTAATAACAACTGTGTTTTTTTATCTTGGAACTTCTGTTCTTCATTAATTTTATCGTCATAAAGCTTTACGGAGATATTATAGTTTTCTTTAGCCGTTTCAAATTCCGTTTTTAATTTTTCGCTATTTGCATCTTTATTTAAGTTTATGGAAGCTTGCAGTAAAGCCTGCTCGCTTTCTTTTTTTTGTTGGTAAAGTTGTGTTAGTGTTTGATTTTTGGCTTTTTCTTGTAATATTTCTTCCTGATTAGCTTGTTTAATATCCTGGAGTGATTCTTTATAATAGTCTTTTTTTGTTGTCGTACCACCGGTGGGAGGCTTTTTATCCCCCGTTTTATCGTCTTTTTTATCATCGGTCGGTGCCGGAGTTTCAGTAGTTCCATCCTTTAATATCTGTTCAATTCTTTTCTGAAGCTTATCTTTTTCTTTTTCAAGGTCGGTAATTTCATTTTCAAATCTTTTAAGGTCTTCAGAATAAACGGTACTTTTTTTAACTTGTGCAACTGTTTTACCTGTTCCGGAATCAACATAAGTAGTTTTATTATATGAACCGTCTTCTTTTGATTTTTTGATTTTCTCTTGTACATCAAGCTTCTTTTCTGTTGCAGTATTTATTTCTAAGCCAATCTGTTTAATCTGATCATATTTATCTTGGAGAATGGCTGCCTTTATTAAGCTATCTATATATTTATCAAGTTCTTCTCTCGCTCCTTTTATTGCAACCATAACCGAATCATATTTCTCGGCATTTAGATTAATGTTTTTGAAATAATTCGGATATTCCTTTTGTAAAGCATCTAAAGATTCTTTATATATCTTTGTTTCGCTTTCAGTTAATTTTGTTTTTTTACCTAAAGTTTCAACTCTAAAAGAAAGGGTTTCAAATCTGCTGCTTAATTCAGAACTTGTTTTGGAAGCCTGTTCAAAATTAGATGTTGAAGTTATTGCAGACAAAACACCATTTATACTTCCTACAATTTTCTTTGCAGAGGGCAAAAGCTTCTCGCCCATAGAAGTTAAAAGCTGATCAAAGCCGTCTTTCATGTTGGAAACAGCACCGTTAAAGGTTTCCGATTGAGCCTGCATCATGCCGGCAAAGTTCTTTTCTTTTATTATTTGGGGAAGTGCTGTTAGCATTTCTTCGGCAGAAGCTTCCAGCTCTCCGGTTGCTTTAACACCTTTACCGGTTGCGGCAACCCAGTCATCAACCGATATTAATAAATCCCTAAACATATCAACAGCAACACCTTTTTGACCTGTTGCCATTTTTGCAAAAGCAGAGAGAGCTTGTTCCATCGGCTTTCCGGAAGCGGAGGCAAGGTCACCTAAATCTCTTAAAGTCTCTTCCGAATATTTTCCTATTGCTTGTAATTGATTTGCAGCCTCAACAACTTGAGGAAGTTCAAATGGAGTACTTTTGGCAAAATCGACAAGTTCGGCAAGTCTATCTTTAGCAGCTTGTGTTGTGCCGAGCATGACTTTCATGCTTGTAAGATATTGTTCAAATTGTCCGGCTTTTTGAATCGGTACGCTTAAAGCTTCCCAAGCTTTTCTAACAAGCTCCAGCCCTTGATTTATACCCATAATATTAAGAGACCAACCTCCGGAAGCCGAACCGGCTTCTTTCTCTTTTTTTACGATACCTTCGAGAGCTTCTTCAACTTGTTGCAATTTTGACTTTGTTTCGCCGATAGATGCCATATCGACATCAAGTTTTATTTTTTCTGCAAGTTCCGCTTTAAGACGAGCCTGTTCGGCACGCACTTCCGAAAGCTTCATTTTGGCAAGACTTGTATCATAACCGAGCTGAATGTTTTTAGCTCCGGAGATAAGTTCTGCCAATTTTGCATCATCAATATTTAGTTTTTGTTTAAATTCTTGATCGTTTAGAACAAATTTAATTTCTATTTCTTGCATATCGATTCCTTTTAAGGTTAATAGTTGAGTGCCTGAAAGTCTTTAGTTTGTTGGGTCGATAACTTCTTCCGAATTTTCATTCTGGGTAATCTCAAAATATAGTCCGTGCAGATTATCTTTCATTTGAAATTCCAGCAACATTTGCGTTATGGATTCTCTTCTTGATTTGATTTTTTGCCCTACAACAAAATCAATGTAATCACTCCAGACAAGGGTGTTTTTATCTCCTATAATAGTCACTTTAGCCTTTATTCCGGTAATCATCATTTTTCTTAAGTTCGAGAAATACTCTATATCGTAACAAGTAATTTTGAGATTTGTATCGTCACCGGTGTAAATATCGTTTCCGGAAGCTTCTTCCGAGTACAGAGCTTTAAGCGAAAGCTTTGTATCCGGAGCAATTTTATTCAGTATAATTTGTGAACCGTCTTGTCCGTCTATAATTATCTTCTTAATCATAATTAGTCCATAATAAAAGCTGATAGTATATGAATTGCCAAATCGCTTATGTTAACATTATCTACGAGAAAATAAAACTCGCTTGGAGTTTTAGCAGCTCGTAAAAGATAGTAATCCATAATATATAGAGAACCAATACAATGCTTTTTAAAGTCAGAAAGTGCCCGCTGGTAACGGGCAAACTCTGAGTCGTGGCTTTGTTTGGGGGGTTGGGGTAAATCTTCTAAAATTTGGAGACGCTGAAAGACATTAATTAGTTGCCTTTCAGCTCCGAAAAAAAATCCCGTAAAGCGGTATTAAGCACCCCCATATTAAGCGTTTCAGGATTAATATTCTTATATGCTTGAGATTCTAAAAACAAAGCCAAAAATAATTCATAAAAAAATTCTTCAACTCCCAAGTCCTGATTCGATTCATCTTCTTTCAATTTAAACTCGTTAATTATTTCCATTTTCTGCTCAACAGGCAAAGTTGAACTTCTAAGAGATAATAGGCGAAGTTTTTTATAGTTCCCCAATGTTGTTTCTTTAAGATGAAAAGGGACGAGTTTTTCAGTTTTAGACAGCGGATAATATTCTTTGTTTAGCATTATGCACTCTCATAATCTTGTACACCCAAATAAGGCTGAGTAAACGAAGCACTTTCACCAATTGTATTTAACTCAAAATCAAAAATTACTTCAATCCTCCATATTCCGGAAGGGGTAATAAAATCGACATTACTATTTATTGCACCATTTATCGTTTGAAGAACATTCAAGTTGTAATTATAACATTTTATACTAACACTTACGTCAGCAGAATTAGTGTTCACCGGCATTCTAAAACGTAATTTTGCACCCGAAACTGGAAAAATGAACCATTTACTTAATCGAGCAATACATGGAGCGGAAGCAGTAAGTGATTGTACTCCGTTTACGAATGTGAAAGGCAAATTAGTAAGATCGGAAGAGCA
>CALGLM010000240.1 GCA_937930275.1 uncultured Ignavibacteria bacterium | reverse complement strand
GAGATATAGCACATAGTAGAGTTGCTTTATCAAATATATTTGGTTTGCAAACTATGGGGGCTAAAGTATCTATATGTGGACCAAATACTTTTATTCCGCGAGATATAGAAAAATTAGGTGTTAAAGTGTATAATACTATTGATGAAGCAATAAAAGAAAGTGATGTTCTTAATATTTTAAGAATTCAGTTGGAAAGAAATGCCGGCGGAGGGTTGCCAAGTTTAAGAGAATACCATAATTATTACGGTATTACAAAAGAACGTCTTGATAAATTAAACAAAGAAGTGTTAATTTTACACCCTGGTCCGATTAATAGAGGTGTTGAAATAAGTAGCGAGGTTGCTGACGGTCCATATCAGGTTATATTACAACAAGTAACAAACGGTGTTGCTATTCGTATGGCAGTATTATATTTATTAGGTACAATGAATTAAAGGTGAAAAATGAAAATATTAATAAAAAATTGTAGAATTGTTGATCCAACTTTAAGTATCGATAAAATTTCGGATGTGTTGATAATAGACGGGATAATTAGTGCTATTGATTCTATATCAACCGAAGATGCAAGTACAAAAATAATAGATGCAGAGAATAAAGTACTAACACCGGGTTTTTTTGATATGCATGTTCATTTACGTGAGCCCGGAAGAGAAGATGAAGAAACAATAGCTTCGGGCACTGAAGCTGCCGCTATAGGCGGATTTACCGGAATTGCTTGCATGCCTAATACAAATCCGACTATTGATAGTGCGGAGGTTGTTTCATTAATAAAAGCTAAAAGTGCTAATAATGTTGTGGATGTTTACCCAATAGGAGCAGTTACTAAAGAAAGGAAAGGAGAAAGTTTAGCTCCGATACTTGAACTATTGGAAGCAGGTGCTATTGGTTTTTCGGATGACGGTACGGTTGTAAAATCTGCTGCTATTTTACGTAAAGCACTCGAATATACGAAAGAATATAATGTGCCGATAATTGAGCACTGTGAAGATAGCTCGCTTGCAGAAGGGGCAATGAATGAAGGAATTAATTCAACTTTGTTGGGTTTACCTGCAATACCGAGTATAGCAGAAGATATTATAGTGATGCGAGATGTAATGGTTGCGGATTATGTTGGCGGAAAAATTCATATAGCCCATATTAGTACTAAAAATGCTGTTGAAATTGTAAGAAAAGCAAAAGAAAAGGGGATTAATATTACTGCGGAAGTTGCACCTCATCATTTCTCTCTTACGGACGACATGCTTAAAACATATGATACCAATTATAAAATGAATCCACCTTTAAGAACAAAAGAAGATATAGATGCAATTCTTGAAGGACTTAAAGACGGTACAATTGATTGTATTGCGACAGATCATGCACCCCATTCTATTGAAGAAAAAGAAGCCGAGTTTATATACGCTCCAAACGGAATTATAGGACTTGAAACGGCAGTAGGTATTGCCTTAAACGAACTATTTCACAAAAAAGTTTTAACGTTAGAACAAATGATTTACAAATTTTCAATAAATCCGAGGAAAATTCTTAATCTTGAAGTACCCAAAATAGCCATAGGCGAAAAGGCAAATTTAACATTACTGGATTTAGAAAAAGTTTGGACAGTGGAAGTATCAAAGTTTAAATCTAAGTCTAAAAACTCACCGTTTGATAAAAAATTACTTACCGGAAAAGCTATTGGAGTTTTTAACAACAACAAGGCTTGGATTAACGGTAACCTAATTAAATAATTCTATAAAAGTGTTCATAATGTATTTTATTGTGAACACTTTTCTTTTGTCTTATATTATTTTCTATAATAAAATGCCGTTTTTTAATTGGTACAGTATTTGAACTATTATAGGTATAATTATAGGAGATTGAAAAATGAAAAAGTTACTATCCATATTTAGCCTATTTACGCTTATATTTACCGGATGTGATGTAAATATAAATGATTTTGAGAGTGATAAAATTGCTCCTAACCCTCCTAACAATGTATATTCCGTAACCGGTGATAACAAAATTTATTTATATTGGGATGATAACAGGGAATCGGATTTAGCAGGTTATAATGTCTATTTTAGTTACACCTATGACGGAACTTATTATTATATAGGAAATACGACTCGCAATAGTTTTATTGATTATGATGCTAAAAACGGAAGTACATATTATTATGCTATTACAGCTTACGACAGAAACGGAAACGAAAGTGAACTTAGTATTGAAGAAGTTTTTGATACACCAAGACCGGAAGGATTTAATCAGTCCATATTTGAATATAATCAAGATCGGAAGAGCGTCGAGTAGGGAAAGAGTGTAGATCT
>CALGLM010000239.1 GCA_937930275.1 uncultured Ignavibacteria bacterium | reverse complement strand
GAAGCTTTGGGTGTAATATCTATGCCTGATCTTCTTATGCAAGTCGCAGTAGCTTCGTGGTTTGCAAATAGTCCTATATCGGCAAAAGTTTTATTGGAAATCTTAGGATTTGATACTAAAATACTTTTAATCAAGTAGTCTTTGCTTAAAGGTATTTTTATGTCCGTTTCTTCGCCTATTAACAATCTTACTTTTTCTAAACCGTCTATACTTCCGACTGCTTTAATAATATCCCCTTCAAATAAAATAGTTTCTGCTGTTGGTGTTGTAGTTACTCCTTCGTGATAAACTCGCGATATGTTACAGTTTGTCATTGATCTAACTTTTAAAACACCAATAGCTTTACCAAAAATATTTGGGTTTGTAACTTTATAATTTTTATTAAACAAATTAGGGTTATCCTTTTTTAGACTTTCGTCGTATTCTAATTTTGAATCAACTAAATTTATACGTAAGATTTTATTAATTATCCTAACAAAAATTATAACACCCAAAACACCGAAAGGGTATGCAATACCATAGCCTATTGAAGCAAGTGTGGATTTAGAAGCGTCTATAGCAGTTGCTAAACCTGGAGTGCTTGTTAATGCACCTGTAAATAAACCTACCATTAATCGCATATCCGTTCCGGAAAATTTACCTAATAAAAGAGTAATTAAACCACCGCTAAATACAACAACGGCTGCAAGAGCTATAAATTGTATTCCTTGTTCTTTAAACGATTTAAAAAATCCGGGTCCGGCCGCAATACCGACAGAGTATATAAATAGTATTAACCCTATGTTTTGTAATAGTTCGGGTGTTTTATATCCGTAGTGCCCAAAAAGTAAAGCAACAAAAATAACTCCGCTGCTTTCTAATGAAATTCCTTTTATCTTTATATTACCGAGAATTAAACCCAATGCCACTATTAAAAAGAAAACAGCAAATTCGTTTTGTAGTAAATTCATTATATTTTTCAAAAAAATTAAAAATGTAACATTAAACTTAAGTAAAATTAGGCGAATTTTAAAGGAAAGGGATAAATTTAGATAAAATAGCTAAAAACTATAAACAAAGTTTAAGGAGTTATATCCGGGTAGAATTTGAAAACTTGAAGTTTGGCAGTTACCATCTCGCTTTTTTTCCTGCGTAACAGTATGCAATCCGCCTGAAATTCCAATTAAAGCTCCAAAAAAAACATCGCTTAAAAAATGCTGATTATTATAAACCCTTGCAAATGCAGTAGTTGCGGCTAAACTATAAAAAAATATTCTGCTATAAAAAGTATCAAAATACTCTGCAAGAACAGTAGAAAAGGCAAAAGCTACAGTTGTATGTCCGCTTGGGAATGACTGGAATTCGTTGTTGGTAGTAAAAAACTTAAAATCCCATTGTCCTTTGTTATAATATGGTCTTGTCCTTTCAATTACCGTTCTAAAAAACATAACGTTTAAACCCGAATAAGAAAGGCTTTGAAATAACATTCTTCCGACTTTTCTAATTTCGTTATTTCCAGAAAATAGTCCGACTCCGTAAGTGGAAAGAGCTGCAATATTAGCATAAGTAACAATTCCGTAAGATGTAGGAATATCCCAAAAATCTTGGTTAAGTGTTAATGTGGTATTTCTCCCAACATTATCTTTAACCCAGCTATCTGCATGCATTAACCCGTAAGTTGTGGTTGTTATTCCGGCGAATATCATCCAATCTTTTGAATCTGCATGTAGCGGATATGTGAAATAATCAACTCCGTCATTCAAAAATATTTTTGCGTCATGCCAAAATTTGGAGTGAATGGGAATATTTATCGAATCGTTTTGAGCGAAATTGAAAAAAGGAGTAATAAGCACTAAAAATATAAAACTTATTGTGTTTTTCATTTACTTCTTTTTATTTTTTTCGCGCTGAATGGTTTTAACCGGATCTGAAGTAGTTAAATTCATCAAATAGTCTTGAACCGAAACGATAGCTTCATTATAAACCGGATGATTAAAAGAATATTTACCGGTTGGTAGAAGAACGCGTGCTTTTACATTATCTTTAAGAGAAGGAATAAGTACTTTATTAATTATTGTTTTCCTATGTTCTTCGCTCTCTATTGGGAAAATCACTTCAACTCTTCTATCTAAGTTTCTTTGCATTAAATCGGCACTTCCGCAATAAACTTCTTCGTTACCGTCATTAAGGAAATAAAATATTCTGCTATGCTCTAAAAATCTTCCGACAATGCTAATTACTCGAATATTTTCACTTAATCCGGGTACTTGTGGTACTAAACAACAAATTCCTCGTATAATTAAATCAATTTTTACGCCTCGTTGCGAAGCAGCATACAAAGCCGAAATAAAAGTGGGATCAACAAGCGAGTTCATCTTTAATATTATATGAGCTTTTTTCCCTTTATTGGCATGTAGTACTTCTCTTTCTATAAGTTTAATTATTCCGGCACGTATATTAATAGGGGCAACAAATAATTTTCTAAATTCTTGTTGAGCCGAGTAGCCGGTTAAATAATTAAATACTTCCGTAACATCGGCGCAAATTTCTTTGTTACAAGTAAATAAGCCTAAGTCTGTATAAATTTTTGAAGTACCCGGGTTATAATTACCCGTACCCAAGTGAACATAACGTTGTACTCCGTCAAGTTCGCGTTTAACAACAAGAGTCATCTTACAATGGGTTTTTAAGCCGACCAGTCCGTAAACGACATGTACGCCTGCTTTTTCAAGTTCTTTAGCCCAATAAATATTATTTTCTTCGTCAAAACGCGCTTTTAGCTCAACTAAAACCGCAACTTGTTTTTTCCTTTCGGCTGCCTCAATAAGAGCTTTAACAATAGGTGAATTACTGCCTACACGATATAATGTTTGTTTAATGGCAAGTACATCAGGATCTTGGGAAGCCGTCTTAATAAAATCGACAATAGGAGTGAATGAGTCATATGGGTGATAAAATATTAGATCTCTATTCTTAATAATAGAAAAAATATTTTCTTCTTCAAGCTCTTTAGGTATCATCGGGTGAAAAACCTTTTCTTTTAAATGATGAAAAGGAACTTCATATAATCGCATTACATCGCTTAAACCTAATACGCCGTCAATAACTTGTATGTCATCCTTTGTAATTTGCAAGTTTTCAATTAATGTTTCCAACATAAATTCGGGCATGTCTTTTTCAACTTCCAATCTTACAACGTTCCCAAATTTACGCTGTTTTATGTTTTCTTCAATTAATTCTAATAAATCGTCTGCTTCGTCTTCTTGAATTTCTAAGTCGGTATCTCTAATAATTCTAAATCGATGCGCATTTACTACTTCGTATCCGGGGAACAAAGTGTACAAATTTTCTCTAATTAAATCACCAACCCAAATGTATTTGTAACATGTTGTGTTTTTGCCGTTTTTAGGCTTTATAATTTCGTTAACGCGCAATAAACGCGGTATAAGATTCGGAATTTTAACACGTGCAAAATGTTGCTCGCCTCCCGGTTTTTTTACCAAAATTGCAAAACTAATACTTAAGTTAGATATATAGGGGAATGGGCGACCGGGGTCGAACGCCAACGGCGTTAAAATAGGATATATTTCATCATAAAAATATTTATTTAATACAGCCTTTTCTTCTACGCTTGTTTCGCTTAAATTTACTATATGAATTCCGTTTTTCTTTAATTCGGGTACTAACTTATTGTTCCAATAATTGTAAACATCGTTAACCATGCTTCTTACTGATTTATCAATACTTTTAAGAACGGCAATAGGAGTTAGCCCGTCAATAGTAGGTTCTATTATATTTGCTGCAATTTGTTCTTTTAGCCCGCTTACACGAATCATATAAAATTCATCTAAATTGGAAAAGAATATTGAAACGAATTTTACTTTATCAAGTAAAGGTAAATCGCTATTAAAAGCTTCTTCTAAAACTCTGCGATTAAACTCAATCCAGCTTAAATCTCTGTTAAAAAAGTTTTCGGGTTTATGAAAGTATTGTAAAAATTTTTTGGTAAAAAGCATATAAAACTCGTTTAATAAAATTATTTAATTTTTTTTGCCGAAGAGTAGTTGTCAATATCGTAATTAATAATATTTTGCGGCATTGGTAGTCGCCTCAATTTAACCTTAGCCTTAGATAAAAATTCTTCGGCTCGGGTTTCATGATAATCGGAAAAAATTACTATCTCTACAATTCCTGCAGCAATTAAAGCTTTAGCACAGTTTGTGCAAGGCATGTTTGTAACGTATGCAGTAGCACCTTTGGTGGAAACACCGTAAATTGAGCATTGAAGCAAAGCATTCATTTCGGCATGTATCGTTCTTATACAATGGTTGTCTTCAATAATGCATCCGTCATCTTCGCAATGTGCATCCCCGGGTATAGATCCGTTGTAACCTGTTGAAAGAATTCTTTTATCTTTAACTAAAACACAACCACAATGCATACGCGGGCATGTTGCGCGTTCGGATACCAACATCGCAAGTTTTAAAAAATATTCATCCCATGCGGGACGTTTATTAATTGACATTTTATTTTCACTTAATTTTTAATAAAACTTTAAATTACAAAATTTTTATGAATAAAAGAAATAAGGATTTAATAATTTTAATGTTTCTATGGCAGTTTTTACTGTTTAATTTTTGTTTTTTGCTGACTATAAAAAGGGTTTGGTTTATTTGTTTTTTTTAATTCAGACTGTGGCTATTCTGCATCCCCTTCCTAAAGAGGTGGACTAAATTTCAAACCTGATTTATTGTTTTTTGTAATTATTTGCTAATATTTTAGGATATAGAGCTGTTTTTTGTGTTTGCCGAAAGAAAAATAGATGCTGTTATTGGTTAAAAATATAGCCAATTCCATTTGGGATTGGCTATTAAAAACGGAATATTTTAATTAAATGTTTGTTTTAGTAAGAATATCTTACTTTAAATTTTAATGTTGTTTCATCATCGGCTTTTACCGGTACTTTGAATGTTATTTTTGAAGCGGTTTCTTTTTCATATTTGAAATTTGAATCCATTATTTCCCAGTTATACCCTAATATTCTTTCTACATCTATTACAATATCTTCTTTTTTACGGTTCTTAAATTTTATTTCCCATGATGATTCAGAAACTTTGTCTGAAATTCTTTTTTCTTCAGTCTGTTTTTCCTCTGCTACTATATCAAAAGCTTCGCCAATTTTAAGTTTTAATGTTTCTTTGTTTGCCATATGGTCAATTAAATCTTCACCGATAAATTCAACAGATTCACCGTCTTTTTTGTATAATCTAAATTTACCTTTGGGCATCGGTTTTCCGAGATTATTTTTATCCGTATTTTCAAACTGTACAACCACTTTAATTTTATTATTCCCATAGCTATTTCCTTGATATAAATATTTTTTAGTTGCAGAAACATCTTTTGCCGTAAATAAAGAAATTTGCTTGGTTTCGTTGTTTGCTAATGTGGTTTTTCTATCTAATTTATAAATGTGGTATTCAAAAAATTCTTTTTCTTGGAATTGGTCTTGTGCTGCGTAATCAACTGCTTCAACCATATATTTAGGTTTAATATAGTTACCTCTACCGGTTAGTTCGTTAACTCTGTTAACATCCCCCGCAACAAGTTTTAATTCCGCATTATTATAAGTTGTGCCGCTATTATTTGTTATGCTTACCCAAGAGTTTAAGTCTAATTTTGTATCGTTATCGTTAATTACGGCAACATACTCGGCAGACCAATTCATCCCACCGGTTTGGTAAGAAAAATCAACTTTTTGGTTCCCCGAATTTTTTGAATCAACAAGCCATACTAATGTGGGTTTAGTGATTAATCCGGAGGGTAAACTTTCAACTGCAAATCTATACTTGTCGATGTTGGGAAGCATCGTTAAGCCGCCAGTTTTTGTAAGCAATACAATTTGGTTTCCTTCTGCAGAAAGTAATTTTCCTTCTATTAGTTCGCCTTTTTCGTTAATTAATTGAATATTGTTATCTACATATTTTTCTAAAATTTTGCTCATACCGACTAAGTCGTACCTATAGTTTTGCTCTAACACGGCGCCATTTAAATCAAAGTGAACGCTTGTCGGGTCAATTAAAGTAGCTACATCGGTTATTTTTACTTCGTTTAACCCTTTCGGAATTTGCATTTCTCGTACTTCTTTAATAACACCAAGATTATTGTTATAAACTGTAACTTTTGTATCTTTTACTTCTTGAGCCATTAAAACAGTTGTAAAAGAAATTACTAAAAACAAAACTCTAATATTTTTCATTTCGGGTTCCTTTATTAAATTTAGATACTTCATTTACAAAGCTAAAAATATTTTGTTCCTTTAACAAACTAAAAATAGGATTATTAAAAATAGTCAATAAACAGTTAAACAATGTTTTGGAATTTGGAAAAATAGTGTTAATTTTTAGATATAGGATAATAATAATAGTAAGTTAAATATAGGTAAATATGAGCTTAAATAGTGTAAGACGTGCAATTGGATTAGATGCCCTGCGTGGTTTTGCTATTCTTGCAATGTTTCTATCCGGATTACTTCCGTTTTACAGCAACACATTACCAAACTGGATGTACCATGCTCAGATACCTCCTCCGTTGCATAAATTTAATCCCAATTTGCCCGGTTTAACTTGGGTTGATCTCGTTTTTCCCTTCTTTATTTTTTCAATGGGGAGCGCAATTCCGCTTGCACTAACAAAACGGATTGAATCCGGTTTTAGTTGTGTTAAAATTTGGATTTATGCGGCAGAAAGATTCTTGTTACTTGCAGGGTTTGCAATTTTTATTCAGCATGTAAAACCTTATGCTTTAAATCCTACCCCTTCGGTTTATACATGGTTAATTGCTTTACTTGGGTTTATATTACTTTTCCCTGTTTTATATCGATTTCCTAAACATTTTAATAAGCGATATAGTGTGGCAATAAAGATAATAGGTGTGATTTTAATTGTTGTTCTATTATCGTTATTACGCTATCCTAATAAAACCGGTTTTTTATTCACCCGCAGCGATATAATAATTCTTGTACTGGCAAATGTTTCGTTTTTTGGTACATTAATATGGTACTATACTAAAGATAATATATTAATTAGGCTCGGACTATTGGGGTTTTTGTTGGCAATTAGACTCGGACATACGGAGTTAGGTTTTATAAAAGAATTATGGAATTTTACTCCTTTCCCTTGGTTATATACGCTTTATTATTTGCAATATTTGTTTGTTTTAATTCCCGGAACTATTATAGGAGATTTCCTTTTAAACTGGATGAGTAAAGATGAAGAGAAAATGGTGCCGAATTTTACTAACTTAAAGTTAAAAATAATTTGCTTATTAATGTTTTTAGTTGTTATTGCGGTACTAATCGGCTTACATTCACGTCAAACTCTTTTAACTTTTAGTGTTATATCTATTTGGGCTATTGTAGTGTATTATTTGGTGAAAAATGCCAAATTACATTATGAAATTTTAATTAAAAAATTGTATTATTGGGGCCTTTACTTTTTGCTTTTAGGGTTATTTTTTGAACCGTACGAAGGGGGCATTAAAAAAGACCATCCTACGCTAAGCTATTATTTTGTTACGGTGGGATTGGCAATTTTCTTTTTAATAGCGCTTACTATAATTATTGATATACTAAAAAAAGAGAGCTATTTTGAGATATTTGTTGCAAACGGTCAAAACCCTATGATTGCATATGCGGGAATATCTAATTTAATTCCTCCGATATTAGGACTTTCTGGGTTGGCTGAGTTATTAAGTTTAATGGTAATAAATCCATGGCTTGGGTTTGTAAAAGGGGTATTAATTACAATATTATTGGGTATAATGGTAAAATATTTTACAAAATATAAAATCTTTTTAAGAACATAGAATAACGAGGAAAAATATGGCAGTAATAAGACCTTTTAGAGCAGTAAGACCCGTAAAAGAGGTCGCACACTTGGTTGCAAGTGTACCTTACGATGTAGTAAATAAAGAAGAAAGTGCGGAATTAGCTAAAGGTAATCCTATTAGCTTTTTACGTGTTACGAGAAGCGAAATAGAAATTACCGAAAAAGTTAATCCTTATTCGCCCGAAGTATATCAAAAAGCCAAAGAAAATTACAAAAGACTGAAAGAAGAAGCTCCGCTAATTCAAGAAGATAAACCTTGCCTGTATGTCTATAAGTTGATAATGGGCGAACAAGAACAAGTTGGAATTGCAGCAACTTTTGCGGTTGATGATTATGATAATGATGTGATTAAAAAACATGAAAAAACAAGAAAAGAAAAAGAAGACGATAGAACTAATCATATTGTTACAACCGAAGCTCAAACCGGTGCAGTATTTTTAACTTATAAAGATGTTGAAAAAGTTGATGTGTTGGTAAATAAAACTATGGCTGAAAATGATCCTTTGTACGAATTTACGGCAAATGACGGAATAAAACATATTTTATGGGTAATGCCGGAAAAATTTGAAGAGAATATAATAAAAGAGATCGGAAAAGTTAAGTATTTATATATTGCGGACGGACATCATCGTGCGGCAAGTGCAAGTAGAGCAAGAAAAGTTAAACAAGAAAATAATCCTTTACATAACGGTCACGAAGAGTACAATTACTTTTTTGCGGTTTTATTTCCGGCAAAGCAACTGAAAATAATGCCGTACAATAGAGTTGTTCACGAATTAAAACAAACATCCGAAGAGTTTATACAAAATATTTCAAAAAACTTTTCGATAGAAAAAACAGGGGATGCAAACCCGCCTAAACGAAAAACTGTTGCAATGTATTTTGAAAAGGAATGGTATCTATTAACGCCAAACAAAAATGTTAAAGCAGCTGATAACGTGGGTGATAACTTGGATGTAAGTATTTTGCAAAATTATTTATTAGATCCGGTTTTTGGAATAAAAGACCCAAGAACTGATCATAACGTGGATTTTATTGGCGGGATAAGAGGCACCGCAGAATTAGAGAAGTTGGTAAATAGCGGCAAAGCTTCAGTTGCCTTTTCGATGTATCCTTTAAGTGTTAATGACTTAATAAATATTTCGGATGCGGGAGAAATAATGCCGCCTAAATCAACATGGTTTGAACCAAAGTTAAGAGACGGATTACTTGTTCATGAAATCTAATTAATTTATTTATCTAAAATTTTAACCCGCTTTTTACATAAAATTAAAAGCGGGTTTTTTATTTAATAAGAAACAATAATTTTGAATATTATATCGAAATAATGTGATGTAAGTCACATGTTAAACGAAAAATGAATTATTTTACATAAAATTAAATAAAATTGCAATTTTTTTACATATTGAATTTAAACCGCCTATTAAGTTAGAGTGTTTAAACTCTAAGAAACAAATTTAATAAATTAAAAGGTGCTGTATGAAAAGAAAACTATCGTATTTTTTCCTGTTGTTTTTTGTAGGCAGTTTGCTAATGGCGCAAATATCTGCTCCTACAAATTTAAGTGCAGAAGTTGAAGAATGGGGCATAAGAAAAAGTGTTAAACTAACTTGGGAACATGAATTAAGCGGATTTCAAGTTGCTTTTGAAGTTTATAAACAATCCGAAGATACCGGTGAGTTTGTAAAAATACAAAACAGATTGCATAGAAAAGATTTTAAAGATGTTTTTGTTCAAACCGGTAAAACTTATAAGTATTATATTGTTGCCAAAGTAGGCAATGACTTAAGCGCTAATAGCGATACCGTAAGTGTAACTATTGATGAACCTGTTGTTCTAAAGGGAACTATAAGCGGTGCGGTTACGGATGAAAATAGCGGTGTGGGACTAAGCAACGCTAAATTGGTATTTATTCCCAAAACAAATCATTTCCATTTTTCAACTAATGCAACAACAGATAGTTTGGGAAATTACTCGGTTGAGCTAAAAGAAGGCGAATATTATATTTATGCCGCAAAACAATTTTATAAGTATGAATATTTTGAAAATGCCGCAAGAATTAATAACGCAACAGCCGTTACCGTATCTTCAATAACTCCGTTAACAGTAAATATTGCGCTGACTCCTTTTGTTGTGCCGACTTTTTACTCTGTCAAAGGTAAAGTTACCGATGAATCGGGAAACCCGCTTCGTGCAAAAATTAAAGCGGTTATTCAAAATAGAGGATTTAATAACGTGAGATTTGCAGTGACTGATAATAACGGGAATTATACAGTTAAATTAAGGGAAAATGATACACTAATTGTATATGCGGAGCCGTTTAATTTTAATTACTTACCAGAGTACTATAATGATAAATTAACCGCACCGGAAGCAGACGTGCTAATTATGACTGCAAATTTGGATAGTATCGATTTTATTCTTTCTCAGCGTACACCTTATGCAAATGCTATAAGCGGAACGCTAAAAGATACTTTAGGTGCTCCGATTGTAGGGAACGTTACGGCATTTAAAGTGCAAGACGGACATAGACCTTTTAAAGTATCTACTGTTAGTGATTCGACCGGAGCTTATTCTTTAACAGATTTACAACCAGGTAAATATTATGTTTTTGCATGTTCGTTTCCTGATTATATTCCGACATATTTTAGATATGACGGGGCTTTAGCATTACATAAATTTCAAGCTGATAGTTTAATAATAACGGAAACTTCTGTACTCGACGATATTAATTTTACATTATTAAACAGAATATATAACGGAAACGGTATGATTAGCGGTACAATATCGGAAGACAATGTTACCCCGGTAAACGGTGCTGTTGTTGTTGCAATTAACGAAGAAGGAATGATTATTTCTTCTGCTGTATCCGATGAAGATGGAAATTATATATTAAATAATTTGGGCGCAGATAATTATAGTTTGGTTGCAAGTAAATTTGATTATAACGAGACCCAAATTAATGGTGTACCTGTTTATGAAAATAATTTATATTCGGCAATCGCAAACGTTAGTTTAACTCCGGCATCAATTACTGATGTGGAAAACAACCAATCTATTCCGACAAATTTTAGCTTAAATCAAAACTATCCTAATCCGTTTAACCCTGAAACTACAATTAGTTTTAATTTACCTACACAACAACACGTAACACTAAAAGTATATGATATTTTGGGGAATGAAGTGTCAACTTTAGTTAACGATATAAAACAGGCAGGTAGTTATCAAATAAAATTTAATGCTTCAGCTTTATCAAGCGGAATTTATTTTTATAATTTAAAGTCAGGTAATTTTAATAAAACAATGAAAATGACCCTAATTAAATAACATCACCCCCTAGTTATAAAGGGTAAACGTGAAATTTTATAATTGAGCGTTTGCCCTTTTTTTGTTTATTGCATATAAGAAAAATTTTTGAATAATAAAAATTTTAGCTTAAATTTAAAGTTTGAAATTAAATTTAGATATCAAGAAGTATGTTGAAATCTCTGTACATAAAAGATTACGCACTTATTGAAAGCATTACGGTAGAATTTGAGCAAGGATTAAACATTATTACCGGCGAAACAGGAGCCGGTAAATCAATTTTAATTGATGCTATGGGAATTTTATTGGGAGACCGTGCAAGTACGGAAGTTGTGAGAAGAGATTCCCCAAAAGCTATAATTGAGGGCGTTTTTGATATTAAAAATAATAAAAAAGTTTCTTACGTATTAGATGAAAATGAAATTGAATACTCAGATGAGTTAATAATAAGACGAGAAATTTCAGTAAAGGGGACAAATAGAATTTTTTTAAATGATACACCGGTAAACTTAAACACATTAAAAGAAATCGGTGATTTGCTTGTTGATTTACACGGTCAACACGAACATCAATCTTTATTGAAAAACGAAAAGCATATTGAATTTTTGGACGAGTATATTAATTTAGAAGAAATTAAAAGTAGTTATAGAAAAATAATTGCGGATATTAATAAAGTTAAAAATGAGTTGGATTCACTTATCAACAAAGAATCATTAGCTAAAGAAAAATTCGATTTATATAATTTTCAGCTTAAAGAAATTAATGAAGTAGCTCCAAATTTGGGTGAAGAAGAGGAATTGCAAAACGAGCTAATATTGTTGGAAAATGCCGAAAGATTAACCGAGTTAAACACAAATATTTTTAATCAACTATACGATTCCGAAAATTCTGTTTTTGATAATATCAATATAGTTAAAGGTTTTTTATATGAGTTATCTAAAATTGACGGTAAGTATAACGAGAAAATAAACGAAAGCGAATCGATATTGGCAATGGTGCAGGATATAGCCGAATTTTCGAGAAGTTATTTAAATAAAGTTGATTTAGACCCAAATAAACTTGAAGAAATAAGAGGGCGATTAAATAGTTTTAATAGATTGAAAAAAAAATATGGCGGTAATATAGCTGCAGTCTTAGAATATAAAGAAAAAATTAAAAATGAAGTTGAACTTGTTTCAAATTTCGGAGATAAGATTAGCGAGCTTACCGGCAGATTGGAGTTTTTAAGAAATGAAGCCGGTATAATTGCAAAAGAGATAAATGTAAAAAGAATAAAAGGAAGCGAACTTTTAAAAAGTGAAATTGAAGACTCATTAAAAGATTTGGGTATAAATTATTCAAATTTTGAAGTATCCGTTACAAATAGATCGGCAAACGGAACCGATAAATATATAATTGTTGATGACAGTAAGTATAACTACAATAATAACGGAATTGATGAAGTAGAGTTTTTTATATCTACAAATATGGGTGAGCTACCAAAACCATTAGTAAAAGTTGCAAGCGGCGGTGAAATTAGTAGAGTTATGCTTGCATTAAAAACCTCGTTGGCAAAAAATGAAACATTGCCTTTGCTAATTTTTGATGAAATTGATACCGGCGTAAGTGGTAGGATAGGGCAAAAAGTTGGTTTAGCTTTAAAAAAGCTCGCTTCGTATCATCAAATAATAGCAATCACCCATTTGCCTCAAATAGCTGCTTTGGCTAACACTCATTATGCAGTAGAAAAAAATGTGGTTAATGATAGAGTTATAAGCGTTGTTCGAAAACTAAGCGAAGACGAACGATTAAAAGAAGTTGCAAAACTTTTAAGCGGAGAAGAGATTACGGAAACAGGTTTGATGACGGCAAAAGAATTGATTGAATTCGGAAAATAAAAAAAGACGATTCCATTATTAAAAATTTTGAAACAATTTAAATACGGATTAGTATAATATATTGGAAAAGAAAATAACAGAGTATAGCGACGAAGAATTAATCGCAAAATATCAAGAAACTAATGCGATTGAGTATTACGAAGCTTTAGTTAAACGATACAAAGATCCTTTAATGAATTATGTGTATCGTTTTGTAGGCGATAGAAACGTTTGTGCGGATATTGTTCAGGAAACAATGATTAAGTTTTATTTGAACAAAGATTCGTATAAATCGTTTGCAAAGTTTTCCACTTGGATTTATACCATTGCGGGAAATTTAGCCAAGAACGAATTAAAAAGAAGAAAACGAAGAAATATTCTATCTTTAAGTAATAGTGATGCGGACGAACAACCTTTACAAATAGAGGATAGTTCTATTTTACAACCGGATGCGATTTTAGACGGTAAAATTAAAAACGAAATGATACAAAAAGCGTTGTTAAAAGTTAGACCGGTATATCGTGACGTAGTAATATTAAGAGATATTCAAGGTTTTTCGTACGAAGAGATTGCGGAAATAAAAGATTTATCGATCGGTACCGTAAAATCACGAATTAATAGAGGTAGAACAAGACTTCAAAAACTTCTTAAAAATATATATAAAGAGTAGTGCCTATGAACAACAATTTATACGATATGAAAGAAAAAGAGTTTGAATCATTAATCAAATCCCTTAAAGAGCTCCCCAAAATTGATGCTCCTGATAATTTTGAATTTAACCTTATGGTTAAAATCAAAAACGGAAATTTTGAGAAAAAAGAAGAACATTCTTTTAGTAAGTGGCTTTATATTTTTACTCCGGCTGCAGTTACTGTTGCGGTGGTGTTAATATTTTTTGTATTTAATTTTTCGGGTTATGATGATTCGTTTTTATTTGATAAGCCGATTAAAATAGCTGCAAATAATAAATCCCACGACACGTTACAAATTCAAGAAATTATTGTGAACAATGCGGGTATAGGAACAGAAAAGCAGAATAATTCTGTTAAAGTTGAAAAGAAAACATATGCTGTTGTTGTACAGAATAATGATGTTGTTACAAAAACACAAAATAAATTTCCGCTTGACGATTCAAAGTCGGTAGATTTGGATAAAGTGATTAGCGGAGACCAAAGCGTTAGCGGCGGAAATACAAGAGTAAGATTAGTGAGTGACGGCGATAATTATTATCCTTTTGACGAATTTTTGGTTAAGCCAAATAAAAAAGAAGATGTTAAACAGTTAAAAGCACGGATGGATTCGCTAAAAAAAAGCAACAAATAAAAATCAAATTAAATAACTTATTTGATTTTTATCAAAAATTGTATTAAATTTATAGTCTTAATTTTTAGGAGATGTGTTTAAATGAAAAAAGGTATTCATCCTGCTTATAGAAAATGTACGGTAACATGCGTATGCGGAAATACTTTTGAGACCAGTTCGACATCAAGTCAGATTAAATTAGAAATCTGCTCTGCATGCCATCCGTTTTTTACCGGCAAGCAAAAGATGATTGACTCGACAGGTAGAGTTGAAAGATTTATGAAAAAATACGGCAAAAAAGCATAATTTTTATAAGTGTTCTGTTATATTAAGGGGTTGTTTATCAGCCCTTTTTTTATTTTAAATAGTATTAAATTTTTAGATAGTTTTCCCCTCACTTACATTTTACCAAAAATCACTCTATAAACGATTTAATTTCCAAATCCAATTCATCGTTGTAAACATTGTTCTTTTCAGTATTTATTACTGTTTCAAACCAATCTTTATTTAAAGAATTAGCCTGAGCAGTTTTTTCCAAAAATTTCATCTCGTTTGGATCAATTGCGTGGTCAGAAACAATAAGTCGCATACCGTCTTTTATAAAACACTCGGCAATTTTTGGATCAGTAAATTTAGGCGGTTTTTCGTCAATAAATTCATTATATAAAATATCTTTTATGGAGTCGTCAACAAATTCTCTATCAAACCCAAGAGTTTTACCCAGTTTAAAAACAAATTTTTTTTCTTCGGGGGATACTTTGAAATCTTTACGCATTAACAGCAGAACGCCCCTAAAATAATGACTTTTATCTAATACATTCAAATAGATTAACTCCTTATAAAACAAATGTTTAATTTAATTATGTTAATTTAATACAAAATATTGTATAATAAAAGTGAAAATAAAAAAAGTGTTTTATTTTAATAATTATCTCAAAATGATACAAATAAAAACTGAAAATAGTATTAAAATGATACATTATTGTACAGAAAATAGCATTGGCGTGATATTTGTATGTAGTATTTGTTAAATATGCGAAAATAATGGAATTAGTACCGATAATATCTACTATATTGTTATATACAACAGGTTTTTTGGTCATTGTTGTTTTGGTTTCTAATGTTGTTAAACGAGTATTTGTGGTTAAAACAGAAATTCCGGAAGAAAAAGCGGAATCTAAAATTGTTACAAAATTACCCGAAAAGCAACACGATAAACATAAAAAGAAAAAAAGAACACATGAAAGAAGAAAAGAACCTGAAATACCGGTTGTTAAAAATAAATACAAATTAACTACCGTGGGAGAAGAGTATTCTAAAAAAGAAGAGAAAAAAAGAAGAGAAAAAAGAAACGAACCAGATAGAGAATTTAATGCAAGCAGATATGTTATTGTAAATAAAAACTTAAGAAAAGATGACATCCCTTATGTCGCCCGATATTATCCGACAAACACAACTTTTGTGAAACCGGATTACGATAAAATAAATTACCGAGCAGAATAGAGGAGTACAAATGAATTTTAGCAGTAAGTTAATTAATGACGAATTTAATAGGCTTGTTGATTATACGCAAGATTATTTTGACGGAATAAGCAAGCTTTTACATATAAAACCAAGTGTAGTAATTTTTGGAGCAAGCAAAGCCAAAGACGAAGATTTTTACTACAAACTTTCATACAATATTGCGGCAGAACTTGTAAATAAAAATTTTGGTATAATAACGGGAGGGGGCCCCGGATTAATGGAAGCTGCCAATAGAGGAGCTGCCGAAAATTTTGGAAGCAGTGCCGGCGTTAATATGGCGGGTGATTTTCCGGCATCAAAGTACCTTGATAGAGATAAAGATATTAGATTTAAATACTTCACTTTTCGTAAGATATGTATGACTAAAATTGCCCTTGGTTATGTAATAATGCCGGGCGGATTTGGAACATTAGACGAACTTTTTACCGTGCTTGCCCAAAGAAGGATATATAATACTAAAAAAGTACCGGTAATACTTGTCGGTACAGTTTATTGGAGCGGTTTAATTAATTGGCTTACAAAAGTTCAGCACGAATTTGGATATGTTGACGCCAAAGATATTGAAAGTTTTATAGTTACTGACAATCCGAAAGAAATTGGTGAAATTTTTTATAATTATTACAGAGATAAAATGCCGGACTTAAACTTTTAATTTGGCAATTTCAGCGCTTAATAGTTTAATAAATTCATCTTTATCAATTCCTTCCAACTTATATTTACCCGATTTAACAATTATTTCGGGGGTTTCGCCTTCACCTATTAAATTTCTGTAAATATTAAAACCTAATCTATTTCTATCGTTAGGAATAGGTAAATATTTATCGAACGAATTAGCTAAGTTATAAGCTTTTTTTTCAACTGTGTTGTTATCATACTGTTTTATACTCGGAGGAGGTAATGTTGTCATATTAATTCCAATTTTATTTTTCTTAATTTTTAATTATACAAAAAATATTTTAAATAATAAATAGAATAAGACGTATTATTATATAAATTAATTATAAAGAAATAAATTGATTTAATATAATAACAAATTTGTAACTAAAATTTGAAATGAATATATTAGTAAAACAATAATTGGTTTATAAGTGGAAAAAATAAAAGTTTTATTAGTAGCCAATCAAAGAACACTTTTAGGTTTTAATAGATGGGCAAAAGTTCCTAATTTAGGTTTAAGTTCAATTGCGGCAAATTTAAATAAAGATATTTGCGAAGTTAAAATAATTGATTTAGTAATTGCAAAAAATCCCGATAAAATTTTTAGTAATACAATAAATACTTATAAACCCGAAATTGTTGGTTTTAGTGCAATGATTTTTCAGGAAGCTGTTGTTTTTAAGTACGCTAAAATAGTTAAAGAATTTAATAAAAATATTTTAACGGTATTAGGCGGTTATCATCCTACTGTAACTTACGATGAATTTTACGGAAGAAAAGGCTCCGAAAATTTTGATTTAATTATGCGGGGCGAAGGAGAAATTGCTTTTAACCAATTAGTAGAATCGGTTTATTATAAAAAGGACTTTTCTGCAGTAAATAATATTACGTACAAAAAAGGAGATGAAATAATTCACAATCCGCAAGCAGATTTAATAAACTTAAATGATTTAAAACTACCCGATAGAAAATCGAGAATTTTAAAAGATGATTTTCATATTTTAGGTTGGAAAGCAGATGTTGCGGAAACTTCGAGAGGGTGTACATATGATTGCAATTTCTGCAGCATTAGGTTGATGTATTCCAAATCATTCCGAAAATTCCAGATAGACAGAATAATTGCAGATTTGAAAAATGCAAAAGAAAACGGAGCCGAAGCTGTTTTTTTAGTCGATGATAATATTACTTTAGATAGCAAAAGATTTACCGAGATATGTAAGGCAATTATAAAGGAAAGATTAAATTTAAAATTAGCTTTGCAAGCAAGCGTAAAAGGATTAAGCAATAACAGCGAATTACTTAAATTAATGAAAGAAGCAGGTGTTTTTGTGGTGTTTTTAGGTATTGAAAATAACACTCAATCAGGATTGGAATTTTTACATAAAGATAACCAGCTTAAAGTAGATTTAACCGAAAAAGTTGTCGGTGAACTAAAAGATTTAGATATTATTGTTGTCGGGGGACTAATTATCGGTCTGCCTGATGATAGTGAAAAATCGTTAATTGAAACATACAACTATGCTTTAAAAATAGGTATTACTTTACCAATATTTTTCACACTTACTCCGTATCCAAAAACCGTATTAAGGCAGGAATTATTAGAACAAGGTTTAATAACCAACTTATATGACTATAATAAATATAATTGTTGGGAAGTGAATGTAAAAACAAAACATTTATCATCTGAAGAATTTGCTACAATTAAAAATAAGTTGGAATACAAATACGTATTTGAATCAGGCAATATCTGGTATTTTATAAAAAGGTATCCGAAATATTTAGCAAAAATGATAGTAGAGCAGGTTGTTCATTATCCTAAAGTATCGATTAACTTTTTGAAAGCAAGATTAAGTAAGTAAATTATCGAATAAACTATATAATAACGCAGTTTTTAATCAGCTAAAAAAGCTAAAAGAATCTTATTATATTTCTTGGATATTATTGTGAAAATTAATATTTTAAACCTTTTAGCTCAAAATAATTAATATTCAAAAGGTTTATCGAAATTATGGAATGGATAATTTTAATATTATGGTTAATGATAATTAACGGAGGATTAGGAGGGCAGTACATCCTAAACTGGATGGGGAATCAGAAGGAATTTGTCGGAGATAAAGAAGTTGGTGTAACCCCCGGTATAATGACTTGGTGGCGTGAAGTCTCTAAACTTGCTTGGGCATTAATTGCAGTTATTATTGAAATAATAAAGGGAAAAGAACTTAAGTACTTATGGCCCGGAATATTATCAATGATAACAATAATTATTTGCGCTTTTACGGGAGTTATAGAAAATATCGGTTTCTTTTATTTGCCAAGATACTATTCGCCTCATATTTTTGCGCCTTATGTAAATGTTTATTTAGCTTTTTTACCATTTTTCGGAAAATTTTTATTTAATGCCGAAATAAGAAAAGAACATTGGATAGGTGTGTTTTTAGTAGTTGCCGGTCTTACTATTCCTCACGTTCCGGTTATGCTTGGCGTTAGTCACGATCCCAAAGCTGTTTTAGATATTAATGCTATTATTTGGATAATTATTATTAACTGTTGCTTATGCAGTCAACAAGTATTAAATAATAAAACAGTTCAAACAGCTCTTAAAGGAGTTGGTCCAAATGCTCTTGTAGTTTGGCGCGAAATATGGAAAATGGTATTTATTTCTTTGGCAATTGTAATTTTCCCAATAGTTGGTAATATGTTAAATGTAAACTTACCGGAAAAAGTTGCTGCAAAAGATTTTGAAACCAGAATTGTAAAAAAATTACAAGACGCAGATAACCCAAAACACTTGGAAGTATTGCAAAGTTATTATACAAAAACAGGCGATAATTATGTAATTGCTAAAAACTTAAGTGATAAACAAAAAGAGAGTATTAAAGAATCTTTCAAAAAAGCTGAGTTTCACAGATTTTTTGCACTGTTTGACGGAAGTATAATACCCAATAACTGGTGGCCGATTTTATTTGTGGTAGCAGCCGGTTTAACAGGTTATATTTATAGTTTCGGATTCTTTAAACTTTCCAAATTCGCTGCACATTACTGGGTGCCTTATACCAATGTATATTTAGCGTTACTTCCTTTAATAATGTTTTTGTTTGGTAAAAATGTTACTTCATATCAAATAATAGGAGCTGTTGTTACTACGTTGGGACTTATGGTAGGTGTGCTTGATGTTAGCAAAAATAAAGTTGAAGAAATAGAAAAGAAATAATTAATTTTTTTATAGCATAAACCTAAATATTAGGGTAATTGTATTTGGTATAACTTAGTTATAGTAAATGTAATTACCCTTTTTATTTTATGCTTTAGCTTAAAAAGTAAGAGCAGCCATAAAGGGTAAATTAATTATCTAAAAGGAGATAATATTTTTATAAATAATTAGTATGAAAATTATTTTAATAACCTACTTGTAAGAACAAGGATAAGACTATTTCTCGTTTTTACGCATTTTATAAATGTTGCAAAATAAAAAAACAATAAAGCTTTTTTAATCGGATTTATTATTCGGAAAAAAGAAAATTAAATAGTGTTTTATGTCTTAAATTAATTTTTATATTTAAGGAACAATAAAATGAAACGAAATGCTACTATAATTGTACTTGGTTTACTCTTTTTAACGAATATTATAGTTGCTTACCCAAACGGAGTAAGCGGATATACAAAAAAGACAAATGCAAACGGTTGTAAAAGTTGTCACGGGGCATTAAACAACTTGATAAATGTTGATATTTCCGGACCTTCTTCGCTTAAACCGAATGAAACAGGAGTGTACAAAGTTACTATTTCCGGAGGTTCGGGTACAAAAGTTGGCGTTGATATCGCAGTATCATCAGGGGTTTTAACAACTTATGATTCCAATTTAAAAGTATTAAACGGTGAATTAACGCAACCAAGCCCAAAATCTTACTCGGGTGGTAAATATATATTTACTTTTAATTATAAAGCTCCTGCAGATACGGGATATCAGATATTATATGCTACGGGAGAAAGTAAAAAAGCTGAATGGAATTTTGCTAACAACTTTTCGGTGCATGTTATTCAACCTTCTATAAATGCCCCCTCTAACTTAAGCGCTGAATTTATTATTACTCCATTGCCGCATGTTACACTAAATTGGGTTGATAATGCTGATAATGAAACAAGTTATATAGTGGAAAGAAGTATTAACACAAACTCTGCTTTTGAACAGATTTGTGAATTACCGGCAAATTCTGTTTCCTATATCGATTCTTTAGGTTTATTACAAAACGCAAATCACTTTTATAGAGTATATGCAAAAAATACAATGTTAAATTCTAATTATTCTAATGTTGTAGAAATATTTAACTCATTACCGGTTGAGTTAACTTCGTTTTCTGCTAAACAAGATAAAAATAATGTGCTGCTAATTTGGACTACTGCAAGCGAACTTAATAACATGGGTTTTGAAGTTGAGAGAGCATTTACTAAAAATAATTGGCAAGTTATTGGATTTATTAACGGTTCTTCAACCACAACACAATTAACAAGATACTCCTATATTGATGAAAATATTAAATCTGATAATAAAACTATTTATTATAGATTAAAGCAAATTGATTATAACGGTAATTTTGAATATTACCCAACTATTAATTTAGATTTTATTACTTCCGATTTATCTTTTAAGCTGAATCAGAATTTTCCCAATCCTTTTAATCCCGTTACTACAATAAATTTTCAATTACCGGCAAAACTATTTACAACATTAAAAATATTTGACCTTACAGGAAAAGAGGTAACAACATTAATTAATAACGAAATGGAAGCAGGAAATTATAATATAAATTTTAATGCTGATAATTTAAGCAGCGGTACGTATTTTTATACTTTGCACGCCGGTGATTTTACCCAAACTTTTAAAATGCAATTAATAAAGTAATATTAATTTTTTGCACCAATTAAAGTAATTTATCAATTTCTGAATTATAGCCGTTTTTAATATTCAAGCCCATTTTATTAATAACGGCTATATCCGGAATGGGTAATTCTAAAATCATTTCCCCGGTTACGTTTATTATTCCGTTAATCATTCTAAAATAGCTATTTACAAATTCACTGTTTAAATAAGCGGAAATCCCGTATATCGTCTCTATGGGTAAGTTATTAGATTTATTTAATAATACACCGACAAGTCTATCAATTGCCAAATAATTATAATTGTTAAGACTATTTTTATATGCAGTGGTCACTATTCGTGTAATATAATCGTTATTGTTGTATCTTCTAAAAAAGATGCAGCTTTCGTTATAGATCAAGAATGGTTTAATGTTTTCGGTGTTTTGTATATAATTGGGATATTTATGCTCAACGGGAAAAATAAACTTTGCTTGCTCAATGTTATGTAACCAAATTACAGGTAAGCAATTTTCGCAAGGGGTGCTGTTTAATAACTTTTCTACTTTTGATATAACTAACTTGCTGTAAAATACTTCAAACCCAAATGCACCAAGATTTGTTGAAAATGTTTTTAGTTTTTGTAAAATTTCCAAATCTTTTTTTGAAGTAGCTAACGGAATTAAGTTTTTAAGAATACTAAAATTATGCTTATATCGGATATTTGTGATAGAATCAATATTTTCCGAGTGAGTTATTTCAATAGAGTACTCATCATTGAATTCAACCTTACTGCTTTTAATAAAAACAAATTCGTGTAAGACACTATGGTTATCAAAAATTTTTTCATCAGTTGAATAAAGATGAATTTTATCAAATTTTATGTAATTAATAAAATGAGCTCGGAATTGTTTAAAAAAGCTTCCCGAACAAATACTTCGGGGAATTAAAAACAACAATAGCCCTTTGTTATTAATTATTTTGGTTGATATATAATAAAAAATGGTGTAAATATTGGGCAATCCATAAAGAATTTCTTTTGCTAAAGTTACGCGTTCGTCATAATTATTCAATTTAAAAAAAGGAGGATTAGAAATAATTAAATCGTAAGTTTTAGCAAAATAATTATTGTCAAATACGTCCTTATAGTATAAAATAAAATCTTCTTCTATAAGCGTATAACTTAATACAACTTCGCATTTATTGCAGTATTCAACAAGTTTGGTTAAAATTTCTTTAGTGTATTCCGTAATTGAGGAATCAATTTCAAAACAAGTAAGCTCGATCTCTTTAATGTTGTTTAGAGTACATAAATATTCAATTAAAGAACATGATAATATGCAAAGTCCGCATGCCGGCTCACAAATTTTAATTTCGCTTGAAGTAATTGAAAATTCAGAAAACTCAATAAGCTTTTTAGCGGTAGATAAAGGTGTGAAAAATTGACCTAATTTTTGTCTGTCAACTTTATTTTTTGCTGAGGTAATTTCAACTGCTATTTTATCGGCATATTCTGACGGGAGAAATAAATCAACATTACCATTATAATTAGTAATAGTCATTAATCATTATCATATTGATTATTAATATTTTGTTTGTTTTCTTTTATTTCTTTATTAGGAATTAATTGGGATTCGTAATAAGACCAAATTTTAATCATTTCGATATCAATTGCCTCTAATTTTGCTTGGGGGTGCATAAACTTATAAATAGCAAGCGGCATTTCTTTTTTCTCCACTTCTTCCCAAATTTCTTCTTTAAGTTTTTTTTCTTTATTTATATCCCATTCCGAAAAATTTAGATGTTTTCTTCCGTTTGCAACATCACCGGCAATAATCCACGAAGCCGGTGCTAAATAGCTATAAAAAGGATAATTTACTTCATTAGAATGACAATCGTAACATGCACGTTTCAGAATATCTTTCACTTTTTCCGGCATTTCCGGTTCTCGTTTTATAGGAGGATTGCTTCTATTAACCGGAATTAAATTTATTAATACGTATCCTACAAATAGTATTAGGAGAAATTTTTTATATCCTTTTAACATTTTTTACCCGATTATTATAATTTATAAAATGTTTTTTATTTTGATGCAAAAATCAATCAAGAAGTTCAGAATTTCTTCAGGAGTATTAAATTTATGCTCTATTTCCAATTTTACAATATCTTTTTCATTTTTAAACTGACTTTTAACCGAATTAACCGAAACAATATAATTGGCAACTTTGGGAAATTTATCGGAATAATAAGTATTGTTACTTCCTTTCGGTAAATATATTATTGCTTTATTTTTTAAAATTATTATTTTTTCAAATAAAGCAAAAGAGGAATAAAACCGCAATATTGCTGCCGATATCAATCTTTGTGCAGGAGGCGGAATTTTACCAAACCTATCTGTCATTTCCTCTTTTATCTCTTCAATTTCTTCAATTTTTACAATGCTGAATAGTGCCGTATAAAAACTTAATCTATCAGCTTGTTCAGGCATATAAGTTTTCGGTAATCCTAATTCAAAATATGTGTCTATATTAGTATCAACTCTTTCAAGTTGTTTAGGCAAATCTTTGAACTGTTCGCTAAATTCTCCGGTTTTTAATTCTTCAACAGCTTCATCGAGCAATTTCATATACATATCGAACCCAACAGAATCTATTGCTCCGCTTTGTTCGGTACCAAGTAAATTACCGGCTCCTCTAATTTCCAAATCTCTCATAGATAAATTAAACCCTGTTCCGAGTTCCGTATATTCTTCAATAGCCTGTAATCTTCTAACCGATTTTTTAGTTATGGAATCCAAAGAAGGAACTAATAAAAATGCATAAGCTTGTTTATCGCTTCTACCTACACGTCCGCGCAACTGATGAAGTTCGGCTAAACCAAATCTATCTGCACGATTAATAATAATAGTATTAACGTTTGGTATATCAATTCCGGATTCAATAATTTTTGTCGCAATTAATATTTGATATTTTTTATTCAGGAATTCATATATAACTTTTTCCAAATCAGCGGGTTTCATTTGTCCGTGTGCTATTCCGATATTTATGCCCGGTATATGTTTCTTTAAGTAAGCTGCAATTTTATCAATAGATTGTACTCTATCGTGTATAAAATAAACTTGTCCGCCTCTTCTAAGTTCGGCATTTACCCACTCGCGAATATTTACAATATCAAATTGTGCAACTTTAGTATAAATAGGTTGTCGGTTAGGTGGTGGGGTTGCTATTATACTTAAATCACGTGCACCCAATAATGATAGATTTAAGGTTCGGGGAATAGGAGTTGCGGTTAAAGTTAAAGTATCTACTGCTGCTTTTATTGTGCGCAATTTTTCTTTAGCCATTACTCCGAACCGATGTTCTTCGTCAATAATTAAAAGTCCTAAATCTTTGAAGCTAACGTCTTTTGAAAGCAATCGATGAGTACCGATAACAATATCTGCCAAGCCGGAAGCAAGTTGAGTAATAATTTCTTTTTGTTCGGCTTTAGATTGAAATCTTGATAAAACCGCAATTTTTACGGGAAAAAGATTAAGTCTGTCAATAAAAGTATTAAAGTGTTGTTCGGCTAAAATAGTAGTCGGTACTAATACGGCAACTTGTTTACCGTCACTAACTGCTTTAAATGCTGCTCGTACGGCAATTTCGGTTTTCCCAAAACCAACATCTCCGCACACAAGTCTATCCATTGGGTTGTAGGATTCCATGTCGGATTTAACTTCTTCCGTAACTTTCGCTTGGTCAGGAGTATCTTCGTATAAAAATGAAGCTTCAAGTTCTTTTTGCCAAATCGTATCGGGACTAAAAGCATATCCCTGTGTCCTTCTTCTTTCGGCGTAAAGTTTTATTAAATCTTTTGCTGCTTCGGCTATTTTAGATTTTACTTTCTTTTTTGCCGATTTCCATTCATTAGTCCCTAAATTTGTTAATTTAGGAGTTACGTCATCACGTGAACTAAATTTTTTTACAAGTGATAAGTAATTTAAATTGACATAAACTACTGCACCTTCGGCATAATTAATTTTGATACTTTCTTGTTCTACCGAGCCGATTTTAATAGTCTCGAGCCCTGCATACTGTCCGATACCAAATGTTTCGTGTACTACAAAATCTCCCTTTTTAATAGCTGCAAAATCCTTTACTTTTGATTTTTTATTTAATAATTTAGGTGAGATTTTTGTTCTGTAGGGTTTATTAAATATATGATAATCCGAATAAATAATAATTTTGTTACATGACGAAACGAAACCTTTTTTTATCGGTAGATTTTTGACTGCAATTTTACCGGAATAAGTATATTCTTCAAATTCCGGATTTTCGCCGCTTAGTAACTCCGTAATCCTTCTTCCTTGCAGTTCGTTTTCAACCGTAATTAAAACGCGATAATCTTTTTTTATATAGTCTGCAATAGAAGCGAATAAAATTTTGAAGTTTGAATTAATTATCGGGGCTTCCGATAAATAAAAATCAATTTTATTCAACTCAAAATTAAGCGAATCTTCAACTACCCAAACGGCATTTTTTCTATATAATAGTTCTTCAAATGTATAATTAAACGAAACTTCTTTTTGTTTGACCTCTTTTTTTGAAATAGAAGTTGAAGATTCAAATAATTCATGTTTAAGTTCTTCGTCAATATCTTCCAAATCTTCGTTAAAGTCGGGACTTTCAATTTTTGCCGGTTTTAAATACTCGCTTAATTCTATTGTTGAAGCAAAAATAATTGGGGAAGAAAAGAAATCAAAAATATCGGCAGTAAGTTCCTCGGGTTGTTCGGTAATTCTTTCTGCAAGAGTAACAGAATCGGTAGATTTGAGCGAACGTTGACTATCCGGTTCAAAATATCTTACGGACTCTATAAAATCTCCGTCAAATTCTAATCGAGCGGGATGTTTTTCGCTGTATG
>CALGLM010000238.1 GCA_937930275.1 uncultured Ignavibacteria bacterium | reverse complement strand
TTACGTACGGTGACTGGAGTTCAGACGTGTGCTCTTCCGATCTATTTCTTTTCTGTAAAGTCTAAATTCATCAACACTATTTTTCATTTATTTCTCCGTTTAAGTGTTCATTTTGTCGTTTTAATTCTTTTGCCAAATAATACCCTGTTAAACTATCTTTGTTTTCGGCAATTTGCTCAGGTGTACCGACTGCAACTATTTCTCCCCCGTTTTCACCCCCCTTTGGTCCTAAATCTATTATGTAATCCGCAATTTTTATAACATCCAAATTGTGTTCTACAACAATTACGGTATTCCCTTTTTCAACAAGTAAATTAAGAACTTCCATTAATATTTTCACATCTTCAAAATGTAACCCCGTTGTAGGTTCGTCAAGTATATAAACAGTTTTACCGGTACTAATTTTACTCAATTCGGTAGCAAGTTTTACACGCTGTGCTTCTCCTCCGGAAAGCGTGGTTGCCTGCTGTCCCAATTTAATATAACCTAAGCCTACATCTTGTATTGCCTGAATTTTTCTTTTAATTCGAGGCAAATCATCAAAAAATTGCAATGCCTCCGAAACTGTCATCTCTAAAACTTCAGAAATATTTTTGCCTTTGTATAGTACCTCCAATGTTTCATTATTGTACCTTTTACCGCCGCATGTTTCACATTTTACATAAACATTGGGTAAAAAGTTCATTTCAATTTTCATTAAACCGTCACCTTGACATGTTTCGCATCTTCCGCCGGAGACGTTAAAACTAAATCGCCCGGGACCGTAACCTCTAACTTTACTTTCGGGTAATTGTGCAAATAAATCCCGTATAAAAGTAAATAGTCCTGTATATGTAGAAGGATTGGAACGCGGAGTTCTTCCTATGGGGGACTGGTCGATTTCTATTATTTTATCAATATGTTCAAGACCATCTATCTTTTCATATTCAAGTGGTATATCCTTTGAACCATAAACATATTTCATTAGTATTTTTACAAGTGTTTCATTCACTAATGTAGATTTACCGCTACCGCTTAAACCGGTAATACAGATAAAAGTACCTAAGGGGAATTTAACATTAATATTTTTTAGATTATTTCCTTTTGCTCCTTTAAGCTCTAAAAAATGTCCGTTTCCTTCTCTTCTTTTATCCGGTATTCGAACGAACATTTTATCAATTAAATATTGATAAGTTAAACTCTTTTCCGGTTTATATCCGTACATGTCTTCGGTTTTTCCGGCATAAATAATATCTCCGCCAAATTCACCGGCTTTAGGACCCAAATCTACTATGTAATCACTATGTTCTATCGTTTCTCTATCGTGTTCAACAACTAAAATAGTATTACCTAAATCGCGCAAGTTTTTAAGAGAATTAATAAGTTTGTCATTATCGCTTTGATGCAAACCGATACTTGGTTCGTCAAGCACATAAAGAACACCGGCAAGTTGTGTACCTATTTGAGTAGCAAGCCTAATTCTTTGAGCTTCACCCCCGCTCAAGGTTTTTGCACTTCTATCTAAAGTTAAATAATCTAATCCTACATTAAGTAAAAATTCAAGACGTTCGTTAATTTCTTTTAAGATAGGACGTGCAATAATTTTATTTCTTCCTTCAAAATCTAATTTCTCAAAAAAAAGTTTTGCATTGCTAATTGATAAGGCAGCAACCTGACTAATATTTAATCCGTTGATTTTAACTGCCAAAGGTTCTTTTTTTAATCTTTCACCGTTGCAAACCGAGCATTTTTGTGTACTCATAAAACTTTCAGCCCAATCTCTCACTTTATCGCTGCTTGTATGTTTGTAATAATCCCATACATAAGGGAACACTCCCCTAAAGCTTAAAGAAAGGTTAGTTGTAACTCCGCTTGCAAAAGTATATTTAAACTTAGTGGCTTTTTTTGAACCGTATAAAATAATATCCAAAATTTCTTTAGGTAAATTTCGTATTTTTTCATACAACGAAAATCCAAGCTGTTTAGACATTGCTTCAAGTTGATTGAAATAATACATATCCCTTCTTTCTCCAAAGGGAACAATTCCGCCTTCAGCAATATTTTTATCGTAATCGGGGATTACCAAATTTATATCTATTTCTTTTTTTTCACCTAATCCGTCACACTCCGGACATGCTCCGTAAGCCGAGTTAAACGAAAATGAATTTGGGGATAGTTCTTCAAATCCAATATTACAATGAACGCATGAAAATATTCTACTGTAGAAAAAATCTTCATCTTCAAAATTTACTATACAAAAACCTTCACCTCTGTTAAGTGCAACTTCAATCGATTCCCTTACACGAACACTTGACGATTCTTTAACCTGAATTCTATCAATTACTAATTCAATATCATGCTTTTGATAGCGGCTTAACTTCATCCCTTCAGTTATTTCTTCAATTTTTCCGTCAACTCTTGCTTTTGTAAAACCTTCATCCAATAGCGTACTAAAAAGTTCTTCATAATGTCCTTTTCTCCCTTTAATAAGAGGAGCTAAAACTATTATTTTTTTACCGTCAAACTTTTTTAATATATTATCAATAATTTCGTCAGTACTTTGTCTTTCTACCGGTCTTCCGCATTGATAGCAGTGTACCGTACCGACTTTTGCATAAAGCAATCGCATAAAGTCATAAATTTCCGTAACTGTTCCTACTGTTGAACGAGGGTTGTGAGAAGTTGATTTTTGTTCAATTGAAATTGCAGGGCTTAACCCTTCAATTAAATCGACATCCGGTTTTTCCATCAGATTAAGAAATTGCCGAGCATACGGAGATAACGATTCAATATATCTTCTCTGTCCTTCTGCATATATTGTATCAAATGCTAATGTCGATTTTCCGCTTCCGGAAAGTCCGGTTATAACCGTAAATGTATCTCGAGGTATTTCAACATCTATATTTTTAAGATTATGCTCTCTTGCACCGCGTATTATAATTTTATCTTCGGTTTCCATGTAGGTAATTCTAAAAGTTTTAAACTTTAAATTATAACTAACCTACGGTAAAAAATCAAATTTTAATTTAAATTTTTTGTATTAATTAATAAACCGAAAGTTTTGCCAATTTATCAATTAAATTTTTACAGCCTCCGCAGCTTAAATAATTTGAATGCTCTTCTATTGAATTAAACTTACATTTTGTGATATTTTTACA
>CALGLM010000237.1 GCA_937930275.1 uncultured Ignavibacteria bacterium | reverse complement strand
TCCGGAATCTTTGAATATAATAAACACTGATTATGATTATGCTCTAAATTATTTGAACACCGTTAAAAACACACAAATCATATTTACTAATACATTCATAGATACCCAAACATGGTAAACTCTTACAAAATAACTAAAAGCAATATTTTAGAAGCTCTTGCTATCGCAGCTCCAAATTATTCTTTACCTGTTGATTTGAATAATCTTATTGAAATCGGTTCAGAAGAAAATTCCTTTGCGCTCCCTCTTCCTTTCATTGCTGTTGATTTTAATTTCGGTTCTGCTCTTTCGCATACCGGTTATTTACATATCCTAAAAACTATTGTTTTTGTAGGTGTTGACGCCCCTAATATAGGTGAAGCTAAAGTACTTGCAAATACCTTAGCTTCCGAAGTTTTAGCCACCTTATTAAATAATAATCTTGTTCAAATACCCCAAAATTCCCTTTTTAAGGAATTTCACAAATCATATTCAAACATTTGTATTGTTAAATTATCTTTCCAAAATACTATTTCCGCTATTTAGTGACTATATTCATTTTTTTCATCAGGTTTTAACGGATATATTGTAATTTCTCTATTATTATTCATTACTTTTTTATATTTCATAAATTCCAACGTAACCCCGTAATTATCTTTTTCCCATTTATAATATCTACAGTATTCAATATTTTCATCATTTTTCCTGCTTTTTATTACTCTGTCAGTCCCTAATTCCCATATTTGTTCATCAGTTAAATAATATGGTACTTCGGAATCTAAATCATACATTCCGTAATCTTTAATAACATTTTCGATTAGTTTTTTACGTTCTTCATGTTTAAACTTTTTAATATTTTTATAATCAATATTATATTTAATCGCTTTTAATTCATCTTTAAAAAACAAATAAGTTTTTAATGTTTTATACCCATATATATCAGTCTCATAAACCAAAGAATCTTTATTCTCCATAATAAGCTCTAAATTTTCACCTTTTTTAATATCGTCCTTTGTTTTGCCCCAATCATATTTGTTATAATCAATTTGTCCCCAAATCATCCCACTAAATAGTACTAACAACATTACAACTTTTTTCATTGCTTAACTCTCCTTTATTTAATATTTTATATTATTCTTCATTACCTGTTTTATACCATATAGCACTACCTATTAACCCATTTAATAATATTATTACTGCTATATAAAAAGTACTATTTAACTCCCTACTTTCAAATATATCATTAAAATACAAATATATTCCTACGCTTATGATTAAGAACAAACTCAACCTAATAGCAATATTTACTAATTTTTTCCCTTGCTTAGTTTTTATCCTTTTCATTAAATAAAAATTCATAATATTTATAAATAATATTATAATAGTCAGTATTGTATTTACTTGTATTTCACCCTCAAACTTCCGTCCGAACCAATGATTCAAATTAAACATTAAAGGCATAATAGGTAAATAAAGCAATATACTTATTCCCAAATACTTAAAAAATTCCTTTGTTTTGTTTCCCATTTTAACCTCATTTTTATTATTTAACAATTATCCTTTTAATCATCCATTTTACCCACATACTACTATTAAACTCCGGGTACTTCCGTAAAAACATAGTAACCGGTATAGTATCATTCCACTCCTTAATATTTTCCTTATACCCATCCGCAACCGCAATATTAACTAATTCCGCAGTCATTAAATCATAATAAACATCAATCTCCTCAAGCTCTTTTGTACTATCTTCCCCTCTCTTCGTTTTTCTAATTATCTCAAATTCCAACGGTTTTATTTTTTCGGCTATTTCCTCAAATTTAATATTTTCCATTTTTTAATTCTCCTTTTTACACCATTTTTATAACTTTCATTTTATTGTTTTTAATAAAATTAATAAAATAAATTTGTAAATTTATTGTATATTAGTTAAATAGTCAACATGTACTTAAATTTATATTATGTGCATTATATTCCGTTGTTTTCTTTTATGGTGTTTACTAATTTACTAATATGAATATATTAATAAATATTGGTATTAAAATTCGTGCATTGCGGAAGCAAAAAGGGCTTTCTCAGGAAAAATTGGCGCATCTTGCAAATGTAGATAGAACATATATACCAAAGGTAGAGAAGGGAGAAATAAATATGACATTAAATTCTTTAGCTAAAATTGCAAAGGCATTAGAAGTTGATATTAATGTTTTTTTTGAATGATCATGAATCTGTTAGAGTTTTACGAAAATGAGGATTTGGTAGAGGCTATTAAGTATAACGTCGGTCCTCTATTAATTAACGCTGGTCCTGGTTCAGGTAAAACAAAGTTCATAGTTACAAAAACTGCTTATTTATTATTTGTTGAAAAAATTTCACCTAAAAACATTGTTCTATGCACTTTTACCGAAAAAGCTGCTACCGAAATTAAAGTTCGTTTAATTTCAACTCTTATTAATATTGATTCAACATTTGCTTCAAATGTAAATGTAAATGAAATTACTGTTGGCACTATTCATTCTTTTTTTCTTCATTTTATTGATAAATTTCTTGATTATACTGCTCTATCTCCTGGTTATAAAGTTCTTGATGAAATTGAACGCAAGTTGTTTATTTTTAATAATCTAAGTAAGTTAAATTTTAAGTCCTATACTATTCCCTCTCATAAGGGTAAATCTCAAATTTTTTATCATTTCGATTCAGTTAAAATTTTTACTCAGGAAGTTGACGGTTGGTTACTTACTGATTATTTGTGTAAATTTTACGACTCTCTTGTTGATCAAGGCGTTGAAATATTTGGTATTGATAATTTCTTAGATAAATCATCCGATAAATCGTATAATGAATTTGTAGAATCTTATAAAATTTACAAGACTCTATTATTTGAAAACAATCTTTTAGATTTTTCTCAAATCCAAAGTGTTTATTGGTCGTTATTGAAAATCCCGATATGTCTTAAAGAAATTCGTAATAACGTCAAATATATTTTGGTTGATGAATATCAAGATACTAGTTATATTCAAGAAAGGGCTATTTTAGAATCAACTGGGAATTCATCTACAATTACTGCTATTGAAGATTTCGAAAAATATCAGTCTAAAAATGTAACTGTCGTGGGTGATTTTAATCAAAGCTTGTATCGCTTTCGTGGTGCTAATATTGATA
>CALGLM010000236.1 GCA_937930275.1 uncultured Ignavibacteria bacterium | reverse complement strand
CTTTTCATATAAACAAAATCGTTAGGATTAAGTCCTATTGAAGTTACTAATTTAAAAAAATCAGTTGTTATACAGTCGTCAAAAAACTTTTCAACTAAACCCAATTCGTTTTTTTCGACCAATGCATTAAATAATTTTTCTTGGTCAATAAAAAACAAACTATTATCTTTTATATCGTAGTCAATCCCTTTTTGTAATTCTTGACCGCTACCGATATGAACGGGAGATAAAAATCTAATTAACATTATTTCCCTCTCTTAAAAAAATAGGAAAACCAAAAAATAGTCCATTACGCCAAATATTAATATCCTTAAACTCGTCTAATTCTTTATCGGAGATATCCGCATAATTTCCTTTAAGTTCATTCTTAGTACTAAAAACGGAGCCTTCGGTAAACATTTTAACATTGTTTTTGTATTTGGAATTATAACCGGGCAATGTTACCCATCCGCCACGAGTAATAATTTCGTAATACGACTTTTCAAAATTTATTTCGTTAAGTTCGTTTTTAGCTGGTAAAAAGAGTGATAACGAATAAAAAGCATCGGCATTATCTACTTTAGGAACTTCAAAGTCTAAACAATCATAATTAAATAATCCTTTCCCTAAAGTTCTATCTGCTCCTATTCCTTCATCTCCCAACAAACTTAAAACGGCTTCAAATTTTTGTTTTATTTCTTCGTTTTCAAACTCAGCTAAAAAGAATAATCCGCTTTCAATGTTATTATTAGGGTCATTATTAAATACTATTTCTGTCGATTCAAAAACATTTTGACTTGCATCAGAAAATCTTTCTAACGTATTATGTGAGGCGGTAAACTTTTTAAAGATGGTTAAGTTTTCGGCATTTTTTACATCTTTACATGCAAACATTTTTTGTATTACCCCCAAATCGGATAAACAAAGTTTTTTACCGTTAATTACGTCCTTTAAAAGCTCATATTCTAAATATGTTATTTTTTTCGCTTTTTTCCTCTCGTTACTGCTTAGTTCATTACTTTCTTGTAGTTTAACGTTAAAGGGTTTTGGAAAAAAAAGCATATTATTGTAATAAGGAAATGCAGAACTAAGCTTAAATTTGTTTAATAACAAATTATTGCCAAAAACTTCTTCTTCGTTAAACAACCATCCCCATAACGAGTGAATTGCTCCGTATAAAGTATCGGAATGAATTATATACTCGGTTTCACCAAGATAACTTAATTCCGATGTAACTTTTAGCGGCGTATAAAATTTTAACTTATATAAATTCATATCCACCCCTAATTTTGGGTACTATAATCTTGCCAACCGTTAAGTTTTTGGTAATCTTCAGCACTCTTTTGTTTAAATTTTTCACTTAATTCCATTTTAACTTTACCGCTTCCGCGTGTACCCGAACCGCCTAAATAATCATCGTTTAATAAAGCTATTCCTTGTTTTATCAAATCAATAAATTCATTTTCGTTATCATCATTAAAAATATTAAGTATTAATTCAAATTTAAATTTTGCTCCTTTCGGCACTCTTTCCAAAGGCCTTGGATTCGCAGCTGCAGTTACGCGGTCAACTACAATTTCTGTTTTTATTTCCGTATAAGGTGCATCTGTAAAAGGGCTTTGAAATAATGCTTTTTCACTATCATCTGTCAAAAATGCATCTCTAACTATTAATCGTGAAGAAGGTTTTTTCTTTTTATCGCTAATTTCGGCAGGTAAACCGAACACTTTTGTAATATTTACATCCGGATCAATCCATACTCCGTCTTTAGTAAACTTAGTTTCGTCTTCCGCTATTCCGTAATTTTTTTCCAATAAGCTGCGCATTTTCCCTTTTAGCGAACTCCCCGGAATATAAGGTTGATTTGATAACGGATCTCGTATTATAGGGTTATCTACACCTCCAATTTCCAATCCTTGTGCACTTCCGCCGATGTGTAAACCGGTTAATGCTTCTATAGTTCCTTCTAATTTAATTTTTTTAACTAATTTTAATTTCATTTTTACATCTGCTGCGTTTTCCATTTTTTATTCTCCTTTGTTTATTCTCCGCCATGGGCTTTATGATATGCTAAAATAGATTCTAATACATTTACAAAATTTTCAAAATAGGCTTTTTTCGTTACGGTGTCATTTCCGGTTATTACC
>CALGLM010000235.1 GCA_937930275.1 uncultured Ignavibacteria bacterium | reverse complement strand
ATCAGTATGTTGGCTGGCAACACATGCAATTGTTGAATTTATTCATTTACAAAGGAACAGTTTTTGGTTGACGAAATTATGAATTCAACAATTGCATGTGTTGCCAGCCAACATACTGATGGTTCTTGGTTTTATGGGGAGCTTCCTATTCAAAATTGGATTGATAGTTTTCATACAGGTTATAACTTGGAATGTTTACAATCTATTAGCGATTATCTTAAAATTGAAGAATTTAAAGATAATATCTATTCAGGTTTCGACTTCTATGTCAATAATTTTATCGAAAAAGACGGAATTCCAAAATATTACCACAACAAAATATATCCTATCGATATCCATTGCCCCTGTCAATTCTCTAATACTATTATAACACTTAACAAATTTGACGAACAAAAAGTTGTATTGGAAAAAATGTGGGATTGGACAATAAGAAATATGTATGATTTTAAAAAGAATATTTTTTATTTTCAAAAAAACGACTTATATACGGTAAAAATTCCTTATATAAGGTGGGCTCAAGCGTGGGCATTTAATTCACTATCAAAGTTATATAATTATGTTAGCTAATATTAATGGTTTTAATATAACAGCATTTGCAAGTCAGGATTCGTTTGTTGATTATTTTATAAATGAAAAAAAAATTGCTATTGCAATGAATGCTGAAAAAATTTTAAAAAATGATAATAAAGAGTTATTAAAGTTAGTTAATAGCAATTTTTCGTACCCTGATGGTATTGGTGCCGTTTTAGCATTAAAACAGAAAGGTGTCTTTGCTATAAAACTACCTGGTGTAGAATTATGGTATCGGGTAATAGAAAAGTGCAATCATTCGAAGAGTTTTTATTTAATCGGCAGTACAGATTTAGTTATTAGTACTACTATAGAAAAATTAAAATTAAATTTTAAGGGTATTAATATTTTAGGGTATAGGGATGGTTACGTTAAAAATGAAGAAGACCTTAAACTAATTAAAGACGAAATCTGTAGTCTAAAACCGGATATTGTATTTGTAGCTATGGGGTCGCCAAAACAAGAATTTTTCATGGAACAACTGCAAAAGGTACATTCCGCTTCATATATGGGGCTGGGGGGAAGTTTTGATGTATATTCTGGATTAAAGAAAAGGGCACCAAAATTATTTATTTATATGGGTTTATAGTGGTTTTATTGATTTATAAAAGAATCGTTAAGAATAAAAAGATATATTAAAATGTTTGATTTTTTTTATTTATTATTCAGAAAAAAACTATGAAGCTGAGCAAATTAATCAATTTATTGTTTTTTAGTTTGCTTTTCTCAGTTCAAATTTTCTCACAAGATAGATCTAGTGAAGGGAATATATTAAAAGATGAAAGAAATCTTAATAATTACCCGAATTATTTCGTTATTACTGAAGACTCATTAATATTATTTGAATACAAGTCACATGAATTTGAAGTTTTCTTACAACCCATAATTATCTTATCTCCAAAATTTGTTGGTAATTCTAACATTTTTCACTGGGGTAACGGAGTAAATATTTACGGTAAAGCATTTAATAGTGTTAACTATAAATTGCTATTTTATGATAACCACGAAAAGTGGAACAGCCCCTTAAAATTTAGAAAGTTTTCAAGGGAAACCGGTATTCATCAGGTAGTATTAGGTGATTACAGCGAACTGTTAATTGATATGAATTATAAATGGGAAACAGGCTCGGTTTCTGTTGGTAAAGGTTACCATAGTATAGGAAGTGGCAATGACGGCAAATTGATATTATCAAATAAAGCTCCTTCATTCCCTTATATCAGTTTTGAATATAAACCCACTGATTGGTTTTACTTTAAGTATTTACATGGTTGGTTAAACTCAGGTTTGGTTGATTCAAATAGTATAGTTTCCAATGGTTCAAAACTTAAAACATTTAATAAAACTTACGATAGACGCCAAAAATATATAGCATTACATTACATCACTTTAAATCCTTGGGAAAACCTTTCTGTCACAATAGGTGAATCAATGGTATATAGCGATAATATTGAATTTTTATATTTGTTGCCCATAAATTTTTATAGATTAACAGACCATTATCTGTCCAAAGGGGATACCGGAGATAATGCACAAATTTTCGGAGATATTAAATATACCAATAGTCAACTACAAACAACAATTTACGGTACATTATTCATTGATGAATTAATGTTGGGTAAAGCACTCTCCGGTGATAATACAGGCACAAAACAACTTGGATTGACAATTGGGCTTAGCAAAAATAATATTTTAACTTCAAATAATGAATTTTATATTGAATATACAAGAATTAATCCTTTTGTTTACAATAATTTTAACCCTGCACAAACTTATTACAGTTCCGGTTACCAGCTTGGCCATTGGATAGGTAGCAATGCAGACCAAATTCATTTGGAGTATAAACATACTTTACCTTATAATTTCAAAGCCAAAGTCTGGTACGATTATATTAGAAAGGGAAATAAAGAGACAATTGAAGAACAGTACACAATTCCAAATCCGCCGTTTTTATATGGTGTAGTTAGTTATTTTAATGCTGCCGGTTTTGAATTTAATTATTCACCTGTAAAACCCATCAGCATTAATCTATACTATCAACATCTATTCAAAGCTACCGGCAGGTTTGTTTCGGAATATGGGTACAAAGAAAAAGACTATTTAACATTAAGCCTTTCATACGGATTATATTAATGCTATTTTTATTAATCTTTTTAATAAGTTTTATATTAACGGTTTTTTCAACACCTTATTTAATAGATGTATTGAAAAAAAACGGAATTGTTGATATTCCCAATAAAAGGAAAATTCACAAAGGTGAAATACCAAGAATGGGGGGATTGGTAATATTTAGCGTGTTTTCTATTGTACTATTTTCTTTTTACAATAATATTAACGATATAAGGTTAGTTATAATTGGATATATATTTATAATACTCTGTGGTATTACAGATGACATGCTGGGTCTAAAGTGGTATGTAAAAGCAGTTTTGCAATCAGTTAGTGCTCTATTTTTAATGGCTTATTTAATTCCTAAATTTTCTACGTTATCGTTATTTACAGTGACATTACCATTATCGATATATTTGGTGATTCTGTTTCTATTTATTTTAGGTACAGTGAATTCTATAAATTTGATGGATGGAATGGATGGGTTGGTTTCCGGTTTTTCAATTCTTGTAATGATATTTTTAGCAAGTATTGCTACAATTGTAGAGAATAATTTTGTGTTCATGTCTGCTATCATTCTTTCCGGTTCTTTACTTGGATTTTTGAAATATAATGGTTATCCTGCCAAAATATTTTTAGGTGATACTGGTTCATTGTTTTTAGGGTTCTCACTAGTTTTTTTAAGTTTAGAATTAAGTATAGATAAAAATACTTCAAACTTGGATTTAACATTCCCAGTTCTAATTTTAGCAGTTCCCATTGTAGATACTCTTAAAGTAATAATTTATAGACTCTTTAAAAAGAAAAACCCATTTTTACCCGATAATAATCATCTTCATCATATTATTCTAAATGGCAAAGTAAAACATAAAATAACTGTTTTCAGTATTCATACAATTTCATTGGTTTTTTTAACTTTAGCATTATTTTATTTTAGATATAAATCTGAATATGTATTAATAGCCTTTTTTGTTTTATCTATTCTAATGATGTTTGTAAAGCAAATTGTTTTTTCTATACAATTTTTTAGAAAAATCAATTATGATAAACTTGAAAATTTGAAAATTCCTTTGGATCTATCTCATATATATGAAAATAGCTTTTTTATTGTTCCTACTATAATTTTACTACTAATAATTGGTTTTACATTTAATATGCATAATCATTTTAGAACTTCTGATTTGCAGTTTTTATTCGGCTTTGGGGTCCTTTCATTTATATTAGCGTCTTTTCATAATAAGAAATCTAAATCAGTACAGGAAATATATTTCTTTTTCAATTTTACAATTTATTTTATTATTAATGTCGCAGAATCCAGTAAAATATTTTTACCATTTCATATTAACATTTTTACTGATAAAGTTTTATTTTTAATACTTATATTCGTACTTGCTCTCTTTATAATTGTATTTTTGTTAAATAAAGATATATTTCTTAAAAAAGGGCAAATATTTTTAAATGGTTTAGATTTAACAATAATTATATTAATTTCCTTTATGTTTATACTAAATGCTGCAAAACAATTCCCTGAAATTGTTTTTATAAACGAAAGTTTGTTTTTGGCATTTATATTTTATATGTGGTTTAAAATATTTTATATACTTAAACCTAAAGCTGCAAAAGTAATTTATTACATGTCATTTATTATTCCTCTCTCAATGCTTGGTTTATTAATTACTGTTAAATAGTCTATTAACTCGGAACTTTTAAAATTCTCTTGCATTTATAAAAAAAAAGTATTACATTTACAATCTAAATTTTTAGGGCTTGTAGCTCAGTCGGTTAGAGCATCTGACTCATAATCAGAGGGTCCGCGGTTCGATTCCGTGCAGGCCCACTAAAAATTAAATCCCGCCAATAAAGCGGGATTTTTCATTTTAAACAATATATTTGTTCTTATTAAATCAACTCCGATGTTTTTTTGATCGGAGTTAACAATCATCCAAAATTAAGCATTCAACATTCAAAATTGCTTTTATCTCTTTCCTCTAAACTTAGTGCCTGCCTCGTTTAAGTTTTTAATGTATTTTTCCGGATTTTTTGCAAATTTGCTATCGCAACCGGCACAACAAAAACCCCATAATTTACCGTCGTAATAATATGTAGGGGCATCTTCTTCAACCGGATCCCCCATAACGGGACAAATTTTATTCCAAGGTGTTTTAGGCTTATTTACTGCTTCAACGCTTAATGAATCGCAATTTACCGAATCGGCAACAGTAGTATGGCACGATTTTACTTTAGTACTATCCTGTGCATAATTGATATTTGATAAAACAGTTAATAATGCTAATATAAATAATAACTTTTTCATTTTTCTCTTCCTTTTTTATTAAAAATTCAACTCCGATGTTTTTATCG
>CALGLM010000234.1 GCA_937930275.1 uncultured Ignavibacteria bacterium | reverse complement strand
ACATAGTTTACAACTCCCGAAAGAGCATTTCCGTATTCTGCACTAAAAGTACCGGTAGAAACGGATACTTCTTGAACGGCATTAGTTGCTATACCAATAGAACGAGAGTTTCCATAAGGGTCGTTAACCGAAACACCGTTAATAGTATAAGATACTTCGTTGGCGTAACCGCCTCTAAAATGAAGTGCTCCGTCGTTACCAACAGTAACACCTGCTTGCAATTTAATAATATCAGAAATTTGGTCAACAGGTAATTCACCAATAGTTTCTGATGTAATTGCAACAGTAGGATTTGTTAAATCTTGACGAATTAAGGGATTTCTTTCGCCTTGAACAATAACAGCAGGCAAATCGATTGAGCCTGATGATAACTGAAAATCCAATCGCGTCGTAAAATCAACATTTACTCTCACATCTTTAACGGTACTTTTTAAGTAACCCACTAAAGAAGCCGTTACATTATAAACACCCGGCGGTACATTTAAAATGGTAAATACACCATTTATATCTGTTGCCGCCCCCATGGTTGTACCTTCAATCATTACATTTACAAACGGTAAAGTTTCTCCGGTATCTTTATCAATAATTTTACCGGCTATCTTTCCCGAGCTTGCGAATGTATTACCGACAAGCACAAAACATAGGAATAGAACATAAAATCTTAGCAGAGTCAGTCTCATACTAATTACCTCAGTTAAGTTAATGGATTTTGAACTAATTTAAAAAAAAATATTTTCGTATTTTAAAATAGTACTCTTTATTATTTTAGTCAAATAAATATTAAATTTATTTTTTAATTTCGGAGATTTTTATGTCCACACTTATGGTCAGCGTATCAGGAATAAGAGGTATAATAGGAAGCGGATTAGAACCTGAAACATTGGTTAAGTACACTTCCGCTTTTGCAGATTTCTGCGGTAAAGGTAAAATTGTTATTGGCAGAGACGGTAGAATATCCGGAGATATGGTAAAAAACATTGTATTCGGTACTCTTATGGCAAAGGGTATTGATGTTATTGATATTGGTATTACTCCTACTCCTACTGTTTTGTTTAACGTATTAAAACATAAGGCATTAGGTGGTATTTCTCTTTCGGCAAGTCATAACCCAAACGAATGGAATGCATTAAAATTAATAAACTCAGATGGGGAATTTATGACCCCTGAGCAAAATAAACAAATGCTTTCTTTAGTTTCTGACATACCGTTAAATTACGTAAAATGGGATCAATTGGGAAAGTTGATTTACGACGAAAACGGGCTTAAAAACCATATTGAATCTGTCTTCAATTTCAACTTTTTGGAAATAGACAAAATTAAAAATAAAAAATTCAAAGTTTTGGTAGATTGTGTAAACGGAGCGGGTTCATACGTAATGCCGGAGCTTTTAAGAAAATTTGGATGTGATGTAATTGAAATGAATTGTGACAAAAACGGAATTTTCCCCCGTTTGGCTGAACCCTTGCCCGAAAATTTAACCGAAACAATGGCAGCGGTAGTAAAAAATAATGCTGATTTGGGTATTGTTGTTGACCCTGATGTGGATAGATTAGTGCTAATAACGGAAAAAGGAGAACCTTTTAGTGAAGAATACACAATAGCCCAGGCAGTAAAATTCGTTCTTAAAAAAGAGAAAGGAAATGTTGTTGTTAATCTTTCCACAACACGCGCAGTTGATGATATTGTAAATGATAATGGTTGTTCTATCTATAAATCCCCTGTTGGAGAAGCCAATGTTGTTAAAAAGATGAAAGAAGTTAATGCCGTTATAGGCGGTGAAGGAAGCGGCGGCGTAATTTACCCTAAATTAGTGTTCGGAAGAGATGCATTAACAGGAACTGCAATTACACTTCAACATTTAGCTGATTTTGGAGGTACATTAAGCGAATTAAAAGCAACACTTCCAAAGTATTATATCGCAAAAAAGAAAATTGAATTAAATAATTTAGACCCAGATATTGTGTTAAAAAAACTAATTGAAAAATACAATGGGGAAATTATTAATACCGAAGACGGTTTAAGAATTGATTTTGCAGAGTATTGGGTGCACTTCAGAAAATCAAACACCGAGCCAATTTTACGCTGTATTGTAGAAGCTAAATCTGAAGAAATTGCACAC
>CALGLM010000233.1 GCA_937930275.1 uncultured Ignavibacteria bacterium | reverse complement strand
AGAATGCTTTTTAATTAAAAGATGGATTTAAGTTATATAAAAGTTGCTGTTTTTTATTAGTCTTCTAAATCAAAAAATCTTTATCAAACGCTAAAAATAAAAAGCTGTTATAAAAGTCTAAAACATATTTAACTTTTATAACAGCTAAAATTACTACAAATAATTATTTATAATTCTGCTATTAAAATAATTTTTTCGTTATTCCTAATTACTTCAATCGTAATGCGCTGACCGGCTTTAAACTGTTGCAAACGATTCATGTATTCGTAAATATCGTTAACGGGTTTGCCGTCCAAAGCTACAATAATATCCCCTTTTTTCATTCCTGCTTTAGCTGCAGGTCTTCCTTCTATAACGGCATCGGCTTTTACGCCTTTTATATCACCGCCGCTAACATCCGGCATTATTCCCAAAGTAACTTTAAAACTTCTTCTTGTATCGGGTTGTTCTTTAGGTCCGGATTCTTTAAAAACAAAATTTTCGGTTTTATCGGCTAAGTGTTTAGCAATTTTATATACAAAATCGCTAATGTTTTTTTGCCCCGCATAATTAATTTTACTTGCAACATCACGTGGTGTATGATAATCATCGTGTATTCCGCTAAAGAAAAACAAAACAGGAATATCTTTAGAATAGAAGGAAGCATGGTCGCTTGGTCCGTAGCCTTCGGGAGAATATTTAATATTCAAGCTGTCATTTTTTGCAAGCTGCTCTAATTCTTTGCTTATATTTTCTTCCGTACCAATTCCGCCAATTGATAAACCTTTTGTTTCTTCATTTTGTCTTCCTACCATGTCAAGGTTTAGCATGTATTTAATCTTTTTTATATCTACCGGAGGATTATTAACAAAATATTTTGATCCCAGCAATCCCATTTCTTCTCCTGAAAAGGCAGCAACAATAATACTCCTTTTTAGGCTCTCTTTTTCTGCGGCAAGTTTTTCAATTATTTCAATTATTGAAGCAGTACCGCTTGCATTATCATCGGCTCCGAAATGAACTGCAGATGTATCCGGAACTCGGCTACCGCTTCCGATTCCTCCTAAACCAAGATGATCGAAATGTGCTCCTAATACAATATATTCATCTTTTAAAACGGGGTCATTTCCGCTTAATAAGTAAACAACATTTGCTGTTTTAGCTTTGTTTTTAATAATTTCTGTCGTAAGATTAATATCAACATCCAAATCCGAGCTAAATACTCCTTTTTGGTCACTAATCATGCTTTCGAGTAAATCCAGCGAAAGGTCGATTTTTTGAAAAAGTAAAGCAGCGGCTTTTCTTGTTAAATTGATAACGGGAATACCTATACTGTTTTGATTTCCTTCAAAAGTTAAAGGAATTAAAGTATCGTCTTTTTCGTATTTTGCTCCCGTAATAATTAAAACGCCTTTTGCACCTTTATCTTTTGCCGTATAAACCTTTTTTAATAAACCGGCATAATTAGAAAACTGATTTGTAGAATCAAATGCGGGGGTGCCGCGTAAAATAACAACAATTTTATCCTTTACGTCAATAGTATAATCATTCCATTTTAAGCTATCTTCATCAACAATTAAACCATATCCTAAAAAAGCGGCTTTGCCCGTAACGCTAATATTACCGCTAAAAGATAGAGGAGTAAAATCTTTACTTTGTTCAAAACTTTTTCCGTCAATTGTTAAACTGCTATTTCCGGCGCTAATTGATGTTACTATTTCAAATTTTTGCAGTCCGTTATCGTATAAAGGTGTAAGATTTAAAGCATCTAATTGCTTTTTTATGTAGTTTTCGGATTTTATATCACCCTCTGTTCCCGGTTTTCTGCCCCCGTATTCTTCACTTGCCAAGGTAGACACATGTTCTTTTAATTCGGGTATAGTTATTTCTTTTTCGGTGTTTACTTGACCGAACAGCGAACCGGAAAAGAGCATTAGGGGAATAAATACTTTCCCGTATCTTTTTGTTTTCATTATTAATATCCCTTAATTAATGATTGTGACCGTGTTCGTGGTCGTGATTGTGTTCAAAATCTTGATGTAAACTTTCGGTTATTTCAAAATAATCTCCCCACTTTTGTAATAGATCCCACGAGTATATTCCGTAATCGTACCCGTCCTTCCATTTAATTGACATGGCATAACTGCCTACCAGCTCAATTTTTTCCACTTCATATTTACCGGGTTTATCGGGTTCTTTTGCCGGAGCCGGATAATGACGCCATAAAATAGTTTCTCCTTTGTTTTGAGCGTCCGGTGTTTCGTCGCGCAAAAATTTAAGAGGGATACTCTGTTCTCGTCCGTTATCCCAAACTATAGTTAATGATTCTTGTTTATTAAGTTTTATTTGTTTTGGCTTAGACATCTTAATTCCTTTTAATTGTTTCCTAAAATTATCGGTAGTCCTTCTTTACCCGAACCAATTACAACAATTTTAGCGTTTTGCGAATTCGCAAGTTTTTCGGTTGCTTCAATTCCTTTCCATTTAAGCAGATTTTCGCTTATACCTTTTGCAACTATATCTTGAAAATCTGCAATACCGCGAGCTTCAATTCGTTTACGGTCAGCTTCTTGTTCTTCTTTTTTTAGAACAAAAAACATCCTTTTACTTTCTTGTTCAGCTTTCAATTTCTCTTCTATAGATGCAGTTAAACCAGCAGGTAACATTATTTGACGCAGTGGGACTGCTTCTATTAAAATTCCGCGAGGTCTGACTAAACTTGAAAGCTCGTCTCTAATCTGTTTAGCAAGAATTTCTCGGCTTGCGGTATATAATGCTTGAGCATCAACTTTTGCGGTAACACCGCGCACAACAGAACGGAATTGGGGAATAAGAATAACTTCGGCATAATTGGGTCCGACCGTTTTATAAATTTTAGACGCATTTTCCGGGTCTAAACTGTAAAGCAAGCTTATTTCAAGCTGAACGCTTAATCCTTCTTGCGACGGCACCGACATCATTTCTTTTAGCTCTTGCGTTTTTATGCTAAATTTAATTACTTCGGCAAGGGGGTTAACCATATTTACGCCGCTTTTAAGTGTGTTTGAACTTACATTACCTAAAAAATCAACAACTCCAACCGAACCGGCCGGTATTACGGTAAATATTTGTATTCCGGCTAAAATTAGTGCTATAATTGTTCCGGCTAATGCAAATCCAGATTCTTGGTTTTTTCCGCGTTTTTTTGCACTAATAAAAAATGTAAGCGATACTATTGTAGCCAATAATGCTAATAGAAATAACATATTTTGCACCTTTAAAAAAAATTGTTTTTAAATATAATTTAAAAGAGAATAAAATTAAATGTATAAAGTAAATTTAATTTTGATTATTGAAATTATTCTTTTCTGCCGCCAAGATTTTTGGCTAAAAAAGATTCCATTTTTTTATAAAACTCAATTCTATTGTTTTCATTTGTAAATCCGTGCCCCTCGTCTTTATAAACAATGTAAGAAACTTCATTTTTATTATTTCTAAGTTTTTCAACAAAACTATCAACTTCCGATACTTTAATTTTGGGGTCATTTGCACCTTGTGCTATTAAAACATTAGCTTTAATTCTATCGGCTAAATCATACGGTGACGAGTTGCGTAGCATTATACTATCATTAATCGGATTTCCCACCATTTTGTACATCATCTCTTTAAACGGTTCCCAATCGGGCGGTATAGATGAAATAAACGTAGTTAAATTGACCAATCCGCAGTAACTGACTGCACATTTATATAATTCGGGGTATTTTATTACTCCCATTAAAGCCGAGTAACCGCCGAACGAAAATCCGTAAATTCCTATTCTATCAGGGTCTGCAATACCTTGTTCAATTAACCACTTTGTACCGTCAGCAATATCGTCTTGCATTTTATTTCCCCATTGCTTAAAACCATCCAGAATAAATTTTTTCCCGTATCCTTTACTGCCTCTATAATTTACTTGTAAAACAGCATATCCTCTGTTACATAAAAATTGAACGTTATTATTATAACCCCATTCGTCTCGCAGCCATGGTCCCCCGTGCGGCATAACTATAACAGGTAAATTAACCGGTTTTATTTTTGGAGGTAACGACAAATACCCGTTTATGCTTTTCCCGTCTCTCGAAATAAAACTTATCGGTTTCATTTCGGCCATGTTTTCGGGATCAATTTCCGAACTAATTTTTGAAAGTTCTGTTAATTTGTTTTTTGATTTTATGTATAAATAATATTCTCCTACGCTTCTATCAGAAAACGTTTTTACAATAAATTTATCTTCGGCTTTATCTACGCTTTCAAATTCAAAATTTGAATTTTCAAGTACGTTTTTAACTTCTTTAGCTGCTTTTAAGTATGTTTTATCAAAATATATTGTTTCGGGAAGTTGATTAATTAAACTAATTCCGATTAGTTTATTTGTATATGTAGAAAACAAGACGTTTTTAATATCAACAAAGTTATTTTCGTACAATTTTTCTATTTCTTTATGCTCGTTAATATTGTACTTAATTAAAGCTAATTTATCGCGATTGATATTTGATAAAGCGTAAATTTCATTTTCGTTTTGTGTAAAGGCAACCGGTTTAAAGTCGTCTTCAAATCCTGTGGCAATAAACATCTTAAAGGGGGCACTTTCTGAAGGGCGGTAGTAGTAGCCGGTATTTACACCGTCAGTTGACGATACTATTTTTATGGTTTTATCATTGTTCGGCAAGAACCAAGTAATATTACCGTTGTTTTTTAATACTTGTTTTTGTTCACCAGTGTTAATGTTTAATAAATAAATATCATATGTTCGTTTATCAACTTTATTATCTGCAATTAATAATTCGTTATTGTTTGTTAACAAAGTACTTAGTAGGTAAATATTGCTATAAGAATTGCCTGCTAAATGCGAAGTCTGTTTTGTATAAATATCAACAACAAATAATTGGTAATTATCGTTACCTATTAAATCTAATCCATATACAATTTTATTATCGTTTACCCAAAAGTATTTACGAATATCACGAATTGTTGAATTGGTTATTTTAACGGTTCGGTCATTTTCCGTACTTTTAACAAAAATATTTAATTTACCGTTTACCGAAGCTAAATAAGAAATGTGTTTACCGTTCGGTGAAATTTGAAAAGATATTTTATCGGGGTTTTTAAAAAAATGTTCGGTTTTAATTAACGGTACTCTGTTAAAATCCGTATTGCAACCCCAAAAAATTGTAATGACGGCAATAAAAAAAATATTTACAAGTTTCATCTAAAAACATCCGAAGAAATAATTAATGTATTAGACGTATAAAAACATATAAAGTTTTAGTTTTATTTTTCTAAAAGCGCAACATTTTCAATATGATAAGTGTGAGGAAACATATCAACCGGCTTTGCTTTAAGTAGTTTATAGCCCCCTTCTATCAATAGTTTTATATCTCTTGCTTGAGTTGCGGGATTGCAACTTACATATACTATTTTTTTAGGCGAAAGTTTTAGTATATCTTTTACAGTAGTAGGATTCATACCGCTTCTCGGAGGGTCTGCAATTATAATATCCGGATTTTCAGTATTGTTATTTTTAACTATTTCCAGAAATGATTTATTTAAATCGGCAGTAAATAATTTAACGTTATTAATATCATTTATAGAAATATTTATTTCGCCGTCTTTAATTGCAGGTTCAACGGTTTCAAATCCGTAAACTTTATTTGCTTTATCAGAAACAAAAATAGAAATTGTACCTGCACCGCAATACAAATCGTAAACAATATCTGTGTCTTTAATATCTGCATACTCTTTTGCTGCCGAATACAACTTTTCGGCTTGTTTTGTGTTTGTCTGAAAAAAAGAGTTGGCACTAATTCTAAATTTATATCTGCCGATATAATCGTAATTCACACCGCTTCCGAAATAAATTTTTTCATAATCGCCAAAGGCAATTGATGCTTTCTTTTTGCTAATATTATTTATAAAAGTTGTTACTTCCGGATAATTATTTATCAGCTTATTGCAATAATCTTGCATTAATTCATCATTTTCATCCGAAGTTACAAGATTAACCATTACATCTTTAGTGTTATAAGCAGTACGAATAACTAAATTTCTTAATAAACCTTCGTGAGTTTTTGTTGAGTATATAGAAATGCCTTTATTTTTAAAATAATCACGTGTAAAATTTAATATATTATTGCTTAATTCCGATTGCAGAAAGCATTCTTTAATATCAAGTACTTTATCGTACATATTTGGTAAATGCATGCCTAAAGCAAAATCACGGTCTTCTATATTAAGTTCGTCATTAATTTCTTCGGGGGTTAGCCAACGTTTAACCGCAAATGAGTATTCCATTTTATTGCGATAATAAAAATAGTTATCGGCTTTAACAATGTTTTCAAACTCAAAATTGTATAAACCGCCTAATCTTTCAAAAATATCTTTTACTTGAGCTTGTTTATAAATTGCCTGATTTTCATAAATCATATTTTGTTGTTTGCAGCCTCCGCAATATTTAGTGTAGCTGCATTTAGGTTCAGTTCTAACAGGCGAAGGGGTAATGATTGTTTTTAGGGAAGCTTCGGCATATGTTTTTTTATACTTTGTAATAACAACTTCCAAAGTATCACCCGGGTAACCGCCGTTAACAAAAATTACAAGTTTTTTATCTTCTGCTCCTTCAATGTTAATTTTGGCAATCCCTTTTCCTTCAAAAGCGTAATCGGTAATAGAAACCGTAAGTAAATCCCCTTTTTTCAATTATTTTCTCCGTAATTCTAAAATTTTAAAGCCAATGTATTTAAC
>CALGLM010000232.1 GCA_937930275.1 uncultured Ignavibacteria bacterium | reverse complement strand
TTACTAAACCTTTTATATCACCTAAAATTTTAAAACTTGTAGATTCAAAATTAACAGCATCACATTCCGAGGCTTGCAACATGTTTTTGGTTGTGGCAAGGTAATATATTGCTTCCAACACGGAAGTTTTACCTTGCCCGTTACCGCCTACTATAAAATTAATACTTTCCGAAAAATTTAATTTCGTTTTTTTATGCAGTCTAAAGTTTATTAACTCAATTTCATTAATTGTCATTTTTTTTGTTTATTCGCATTGGCATAACAAGTACTAATAAATCTTCTTTTTCCTTGTTTTCATTTAAACTAACCAATATTGGCTTAGTAGGTTCTTTTATTCTAAATATTAAATCCCCTTCGGTGCTTATATGACTTAATGTTTCGTTTAAGTGACCGCAGTTAAAACCTATTTCCATAGGTATTCCCGTATATTTGCACGGTATTACTTCGTTCAAGTTAAAAGTATTGTTCTTTAAATCGTAAGTACTAACGTCTAACATGTTGGTATCAAGCTTAAACATAACTTTTTTCAAATCATCATAAGCTGCAAATGTATATAACCTATTAACTACATTATATAATTCGTTTCTGTTAACTTTTAACGTTATTTCGTTATCTAATAATAAAACAACATCGTAATTAGGAAATTTATCTCTTATTAACCTTGTCATTAATACGTAATTTTCAGTATTAATAATAGCAAAGTCGTGAATAACGGAAATTTCAAAATCTGCATTTTCCAAAATTTTTGTTAAAACATGAACTGTTTTTTTAGGTATGTTTATTAAAATCGGATTATCTGTGGTAACATCTAATAACGTAGATTTAATTAATCTATAGCCGTCTGTTCCCACTAAACGTAAGCCGTCTTCTTTAAAGTCAAACACCATACCCATCATTGCAGGCTTTAAGTTATCTTGTATAATGTAGCTTGTATTTTCAATAATTTTCTTTATTCTTGCAGAATTTAACGATATTACAAAGCTGGGGTCTTCTTCAGAAGGCAAATCGAGCACATAATTATCACGCTCTAAAATATTAAATAAATACGTACCGCTGGGTGTGGTTAAAGTAGCTTTTTGACCAGGAACAATTTCAAACGTAATTAATGTATCTTTTAACGATTTTACTATATTGTTTAAGTAAGCCGCATTAATTAAAAAGCTTGTTTCCGCTTCTTCTTCGGTCGTTATTACTTTCAATTCTGCAGTTACTAACAACCCAACATCTGCCGAGTAAATTTTTAGCATGCTTTCTTTTATTTCAATCAAAAAATTTTGATAAATTTCCATCGGTGATTTTGGATTTATCACCGCAAACAGCTTTGAAACTACTTTATTTAGCTCTGTACTATTTACTTTAAATTCCATTTTTTTACTCCAAATTAAATCACTAATATACCAAAAATTTTAATCATTTTCAATTTATAAAGCAATAAGTTTATAATATTTATTTATATTATAATTACTGTAAACGGCTTATTAAAGTTTATTGTTGTTGCTTGTTAGCCATATTTTTATAACTTTACGTAATTATTAATTATTTTTAAGTTATTAAATGAATTCGATTTCGATATTAAATAAATATTTTGGATATAGCAGTTTTAAAGGGGTTCAAAAAGAAGTTATCGAACGACTTGTAGAACAAAAAAAACATTGTTTTGTTATAATGCCAACAGGAGGCGGTAAATCAATTTGTTATCAAGTTCCGGCTTTATTGTTTGACGGCAAAACTATAGTCATCAGCCCTTTAATTGCCTTAATGCAAGATCAAGTTGATTCATTAAAAAAACGAAGTATATCTGCGAAGTATATTAATTCGACTGTATCTGCAGAAAAAAAACAAGAACGATTGAAGATGTTTTTAGAGGGGAAAATAAATCTTTTGTACGTAACACCCGAAAGATTTAGGAAACCCGAGTTTATAAATGCTTTACAAGGAATAAAAATTGACTTGCTTGCGGTTGACGAAGCACATTGTATAAGTGAATGGGGACACGATTTTAGACCCGATTATAGCAGAATTGCCGAGTTTAGAGCTTTGCTAAATAATCCTTTAACTGTAGCCTTAACTGCTACTGCAACACAACCTGTACAAAAAGACATTATTGAAAAATTAGGCTTAAATAAATCAGAAATCGAAATTTTTCACACAGGAATTAATCGACCAAATTTACGGCTTGAGGCAACTGATGTTTATGACGATAAACAAACACTAAATGAAATAATAAAAGTTATTGACAATTTCAAGGGAAGCGGAATTATTTATTTTTCTCTTATAAAAAAACTCGAACATTTTAGTGAACTGCTTAGGGCTAAAGGTTATAAACATAAAATTTATCACGGTAAACTTAATGCTGCGGAAAGGAAAAAAACTCAACGCAATTTTATTGAAGGCGATTCGCAATTGATACTTGCCACCAATGCATTTGGAATGGGAATTGATAAAGAAAACATAAGATATGTTATTCATGCCGAAATTCCTTCGTCTGTTGAATCTTATTACCAGGAAATAGGAAGAGCCGGAAGAGACGGTGAACCTTCTTTGTGCAAACTTCTTTATAATCAGCAAGATTTATATACTCAAATGGAATTTATAAAGTGGGCTAACCCCAGTGCAGATTTTTATAGTAGATTATACGATTTATTAATTACTGACCTTGAAGCTATTAATAACATGGGAATTGATTATTTACGAGAACAATTAAGCTTTAAAGATAAATATGATTTTAGGCTTGAAACCGCACTTGCAATGTTGGATAGATACGGGGTTACCGAAGGTGAATTAGAATTAAAAAATCTAACCCTTTTAACCGAACTACCCGAAAAATTGCATAATGATAACTATATAAAAAACAAGTTACTTGAAGATAATAAAAAGCTTTTGGCAATGCTGCAATATTATCAAACTAAAAATTGTAGAAGAATTTATATAAACGAATACTTTGGATTTTTTGACGAACCTATATGCAAAAATTGTGATAACGATTAAATTGTGAATGTCGTAAAATAACAAAAAACGTGTTACCCACTTTTACTTTACAAATAAATTGATTCCGAGTTGTAAACTATTCCTTAACAAAATGTAATTTTGTCATTTAAAATCTAAAATTAACTTGAAGATAAAAAACAAAAATATACTCAGTTTCCGCTGTTAATAAAAATAACAAAGCGAATAAGCAAGTATAATAAATAACGTAGAATAATAAATACGTTTATACAAACTAATTTATTTTAGCGTTATTATTAAATACCATACGATTCCGCTATAACAATAGCAAACCGACTATTTTACTAAAATTTTTAGCCTTAATACTTAATGTTATAAAATAAATTAATATATTTTCGGAATAAATGTTTGATCTGTTTTAGGAGGTCTAACATATCCGGTATCTTTTTGTCTATCAGGTAATACTATAGTTGGATGTTCAATTTCTTCGTAAGGGATAAGACTTAATAAGTGAGTAATCATATTTAGTCTTGCCCGTCTTTTATCGTTACTATCAACAACATACCAAGGTGCCTGTTTAATATCTGTATAGGCAAACATTTGATCTTTAGCTTTACTGTATTCAACCCATTTACTGCGAGCTTCTACATCCATAGGGCTTAATTTCCATTGTTTAGTCGGGTCGTTTATTCTATCTTGAAATCTTTTTTCCTGCTCTTCGTCGCTAACCGAAAACCAGTATTTAATTAAAATAATTCCGCTTCTAATAATCATTCTTTCAAACTCGGGACAGCTTCTCAAAAAGTCTTCATATTCTGCATCGGTACAAAAACCCATTACTCTTTCTACGCCTGCACGGTTATACCAACTACGGTCAAACATTACCATTTCTCCGGCACTTGGTAAATACTCGGCATAACGTTGAAAATACCATTGAGTTTTTTCTCTTTCGGTCGGTTTTGCCAAAGCAACTACTCGGCAAGATCTTGGATTTAGAAATTGTGTAATGGATTTAATTGCACCCCCTTTTCCGGCTGCATCTCTTCCTTCAAATATTATCACAACCTTAAGTCCCTTAAATTTAATCCATTCTTGCATCTTAACCAATTCAACAGAAAGTTTTTCTAAAACTTTTTCATAATCCTTTTTATTCATCTTATCGTTTTTTTCCTCTTTTTTAGAGGCTTTTTTTTCTAAATTCTCTTCTTCCCCGTTTTGTCCTTTTTTTTTGTCTCGTTTTTTGTGTGACATAATTCCCTCTTAAAGTAAATAAAAAGTAACATTTAAAGAAATAAATTATTATATTCAATTTTAATATAAAATAAACTTTTTACTTAAAAAATCAAAATGAATAAATTTATTTTTATACTTATTTTTAATATTTTTACAAATTTTATTGTTCTTGCTCAACAAAACGATTCAAAATTTTACCCTTCAGCAGATGATATTGCAAAGCTGTTGGATTCTGCAAGAGTATATGTTTCAAATCGACCGGTAAAATCTATTGTTTTTTCTGAAGAAGCACTTAAAAAATCCGAGCAATCCGATTATTATTTAGGTGAAACTTTAAGCCTAAAATTACTTGCTGCTGCATATCGCAATTTGGATAATTATTCTAAAGCATTGGAACTGCTTTTTAAGACGCTTGAACTTGATAAAAAAAATGGAAGCGATATTAACTTGGCAACTTGTTATAACGATATCGGGTTAATTTATTACAGAATTAACAACTATAACAAAGCATTAGAAAATTATCTAATAGGCTTAAAGTACGGCGAAAAATCCAAAAACCTTAGAATTCTTTCTAATTTATATAACAACATTGGTTCAGCATATCATATTCAAGGTCAGTTTATACTTGCCGAAGAAAACTTGCTTAAAGCTTTAGAAATATTTGAAAAGACTAATGACAGCACCGGAATGGCGCGTTTATTAAACAACTTGGGTTACCTTAGCGAAACTGCGGGTAATAATAATTCGGCGTTAAATTATTATCAAAAAGCTCTTGATATTAAACTAAAGTTTAATAATAAACTTGATATTGCAAATACAATGCAAAATTTGGCAAGTATTCATTTAGCATTGCAAAATCCGGATAAATCAATTGAGTTATTGCTAAAATCATTAACAATTGCAGAAGAGATTAACAATAAAAAACTGATTTCTGACGCTTATTTATTGTTAACGTTAAATTATTTCTTTAAAAGGGACGAAAAGCAAAGCTTAAGATATAAAAATTTATATTTTAAAATTTCGGAAGAAATAAAAAGAGAAGATCAGGCAAGAAAGATTGCCGAACTTTTAGTAAAAAATAAAATAGAACAAAAAGATAAGGAGAACATTTATTTATCTCGACTAACAAAAGTTCAAAAATATTATTTTTTATTAGTTGCGGTTATACTTGTTATTGTAATTATTACTTTGATTTCGATGAACAAAAAAAAGAAAAACGTAAATATACAATTACGCGAAAGTTCGCAACAATTAAAAAGCAGAATACGATTTATTGAATTTTTAAGCAATTCTTCTACAAATTTAATAAATGTAAATATTAATGAAATTGATAACAGCATAATTCACGCCCTACAGTTTATTTCGGAATTTACCGAACAAAAATTTACCGCATTATTTAATTATTTCCCTAATTCCAAGTTATTTAGCCTAAAACAAAAATATGTTAATCCTGATATTGTATTTGATATTGAAAATATAGAAATTAACGAAAATACCGAAGAGATTTTATCTCCGTTATTGTTAGATAAGCCCGTTACATATTTTACGGCAGATAAATCAGTAAAAATATTAAACGATTTAATTGACGAAGAAATAAAATCAATTATTTTAATACCGATTAAAATAGACGGTAAACTGTGGGGCATAATTGCAGCAGGTAGCAGCGAAAAGCATATTTCGTATAATGATGAATTAATAAATATTTTCACTCTTACGGGTGAAATGCTCGCAAATGCCGTAAAGCGTAAAATTAACGAAGAACGACTTGTATTTTATTCTAAAGAATTGGAAGAGATTAACCGTAGCAAAGACCGCTTTTATTCAATGGTATCGCACGACCTTAAAAGTCCGTTTCAGGGTTTATTGGGACTTGCATCCTTTATTATTAGCGAAGCGGATTCGTTATCCAAGGACGAAATAAAAGAATTTGTTGGCAATATCGAGTCTTCTGCCAAAAATTTATACGGCTTACTCGAAAACTTGTTAAATTGGACAAGATTTGAACTCGGTAGAATTCAATTTACACCAGAAAGCTTTTACTTATACGACTTACTTGAAGAGGTTGAAAACATTCTTTTAGGAATTGCTAAAAAGAAAGGTATTGAAATTAAATTGGACGTTGACAAAGATTTCAGTTTGGTTGCCGATAGAAAGATGATGTACTCAATTCTTTCCAACTTAATAACTAACGGAATTAAATTTACAAGAACTAACGGTTATGTATCTGTTGCTGCAAAAAAAACGACATCAAACGTAATACTTACGGTAACAGATAACGGTATTGGGATGACAAAAGAACAAATAGATAATCTGTTTGATATCACAAATATTAACTCTACACCGGGTACTAATAACGAAAAAGGTACCGGCTTAGGATTATTATTATGCGGTGAAATGGTTGAAAAACATAACGGAAAAATTGAAATTACCAGCTCGATTGGTAAAGGAACTTGTTTTATTATTTCAATTCCTCAATAAATTTTTTCTTCAATACTTATTTCAAATTTCGTCCCTAATCCTATTGAACTTTCAACATTTAACTTCCAGCCGTGCATATCAATAAACTCTTTACATAAAATTAACCCCAGCCCTGTTCCTTTTTCTTTAAATGTTCCTAATTTAGATTTCTGTTTATCAATTTTAAACAAATTTGTTATTTCTTCCTCATTCATGCCAATACCGTTATCTTCAATAATAAGCTTTTTATTACCGCGTTTTTCCACCGTATAAATACTTATTACCCCCCCTTTGTTAGTAAATTTAATAGAATTAGTAATTAAATTGTTTATTATGGAAGTTAACATTTCGGTATCCGCATTTATTACAAATGTATCACTAATATCTTTAAAAATTGTTATTTCTTTTTTTTCTGCAATTAAAGATAAAGTAACTAATATTTGATCAACCAAGTCTTTAAGTTTAACTTTTGTCAAGTCAATTGTCCTTGTCCCTCTCTGAATATTTGCCCACTCCAAAAGATTTTCAAGAAGATTATACTGATTATGAATTAAACCCTTCAAATTTATTAAAATTTTTTGCAAATCATCCGAAGGAACTTCATTAAAATTATCGGTAATAATATCCATATATCCTAATATCCCCTGAAAAGGACTTCGTAAATCATGCGAGATAATCGAGAAGAATTTATCTTTTGCCGCCACACTATCACGTAATCTTTGCTCTGATTGAATTAATGACTCTTCCGCAATTTTACGGTTTAAGGCAATTGTAGCCTGATTAACAAACGCATCAATAATATCCACATCGCTCGGTTCGTATCCTGTTTTCATAATTATTATTACGCTACCCAAAAGATTATCGTCTTTTTTCATTCCCGAAACATACACCGATTTAACATCAAATGCTTTTTCTAAAATATATATTAAGTTACCGGGGATAGTACTTAAAGTCACTTCGGCTAATCCGCCTTCAACCTTAATTAGTCTTCCGATACCTAATCGTTGAAGTGCTATATTTGTTAATTTAGTTTTTCTTCCGATAACTGTATTTCCCAATATTTTATCAAGTTTTTTAATCTGATTTCCCAAACCGGCAATATATTCTAAATTAGAAATATTCCCTTTTACCGAATTTACCAAAATATAACAATTGGGGATTAGTAAACGAAGATTATCTCCGATAAGTTTAAATATATTTCCCGAGTTTTCGTGCTCTAAAAACGAAATTGCGGTATTGGAAAGAATTTCAACCTTTTGCTGATAACTTTTAATTTTTTCTTCTGCTTTTTGCTTTTCGGTTTTATCACGGGTTACCCCCATAATTACCAAATTTTCGGTATTAAAATCATAAGTTAATCTTGCATTAACTTCACCATATTTTAATTCTCCGTTTTTATTAATAAATTCCAATTCTAAATGTGTAATTTTAGCTACATCAGTATCTTTTGTTTCATCGTATTTATAAAGTTCTTTTGTAACTATTTTTTTTACATTTAAAACTGCTTCTTCAGTTAAAAAATCCTCTATTTTTAACTGCATAAACTCCAAAGGTGTATATCCTAAAAATGCGTATATAGCTTTGTTACAGTAAATGGTATTTAAGTTAGTATCCAATTTCCATATAACATCTAAGCTATTTTCTGCTAAAAACTCATATTTTTCTTGATTTAAGTTTTTTTCTTTTTCAATTCTTTTTATTTCGCTTAAATCCAAACCCGTACATATAAATCCTGCAAATTCGCCGTTAACATCATCATACGGTACGGCTTTTTCAAAAATTGAAAAACCGGTTGTTAAATTGTATTCAATTGAATAAGCCAATTTATAAGTATAAGACTGTGAATAAACATTTGCAACACTTGAATGCGATTCGGCGGCAATAAAATCCGACATGCTTTTATTGCAAAGGTCATTTAAAGAAAGAGAAAGAAACCCTGATAAAAATTTATTACAATAAACAAATTTACCAAATACGTCTGTCATCCAAATAAAAAGCGGGGCGTTTTCTGTTAATAGTTTAAACTTTTGTTCGCTGCTTGATAAAGATTGCACAAGTTTTATACGTTCAATTGCATAAATTACTGCAAGCTGTAAAATTTTAGGGTTAATATTCCCTTTAATTAAATAGTCCTGAGCTCCTTTTTTAACCGCTTCGTAAGCAATTTCCTCATCATCATACCCCGATAAAATAATTATCGGCACATCATTATATTTTGAATATACTCTTTCAAACGTATTAATGCCGCTGCTATCGGGAAGAGATAAATCCAATAAAATTACGGCAGGTTTAAAAATATTTTCGCTTTTTTCTAATCGTGCAAGAGTATCAAAAAAAACAAAATTAAATTTGATAATTTCAGTTGCCGCCAAATACTCCTTTACCAATAATGCATCGCCGGGGTTATCTTCAATAACCATTAAATCCTTAATCATAAAACCTTATATTAACTCCTATCATAATCAACTTGGTAGTTTAACAATTGTAAGCCAAAAGTCTTCAATTGTTTTTATGACATTCAAAAACTGTTCTAAATCAATCGGCTTTGTAATATAACAATTTGCGTGTAAATCATATGTTTTAATTATATCTTCTTCGGCTTTGGAAGAGGTTAAAATAACAACCGGAGTTCTTTTTAAATTTGAGTCTTCCTTAATTTTTTTAAGTACTTCCCTGCCGTCAATAACGGGTAAATTTAAGTCTAACAGCACTATATCAGGTTTAATTTGCTTTTCAGAAAAAAGGAATTCCAATGCCTCTTTTCCGTTATTTACTACATGTAAATTATTAATTACTTTAGCATTTTCTAATGCCATTTGGGTCAATTTAACATCACCCGGATTATCTTCGACGAGTAAAATTTCAATCGGTCTAAATTTTGTTTCCATCTTACTTACTCCCCTTGTTTAATGTAAAACAGAATAGAGCTCCGTCTGAATATGTTTCGTCCAGCCATATGCGTCCGCCGTGTCTTTCCACTATTCTTCTACATATAGATAGACCTATTCCGGTACCCGGATACTCGGTTTTTGAATGAAGCCTTTCAAATATCTCAAATATTTTTTCTTTAAATTCTGCCCCAATCCCAATACCGTTATCCTTAATTTTTAACAAGTATTTATCCTCCATATCTTCAGCTGTTATAAATATGGTGGGCTGTTTACCTCCGCTATATTTTATCGAGTTATCAATTAAGTTCTGAAATAACCTTACAATCTGTATTTCGTCTCCAAACACTACTGGTAAATTACCGTTAATAATAACTGCTCCGGTTTCGTGTATTTTGGAAGATAATGCAACCATTACTTTACCCATAACTTCCGGTAAGTTTACATTTGCAAATTCTTTTCCTTTGGTTGTAACCCTGCTGTACTCTAACAGATCATCTATTAGTTTTTGCATCCTTTTTGCGCCGTCAACAGCAAAATTAATAAACTGATTTGCATTTTCATCCAGTTTATCTTTATATCGTTGTTCTAATAATTGAGTATAGCTTGCTACCATTCGCAACGGTTCTTGCAAATCGTGCGAGGCTATATATGCAAATTGTTCTAATTCTTTATTGCTGGTCTCTAATTTTGTAAGTGTTTCCTGCAGTTTCTCTTCAGATATTTTTTTCTCTGTAAAATCTTCGTACGAGCCCAATATTCCAATAATTTGACCGTTCATGTTTTTTAGGGGAACTTTATTTGTTTTAACCCAAATTTTTGTTCCGTCTGCTTTACTTATCATTTCAATTATATTAAACAACGGCTCACCCTTACTAACCACATCTTTGTCATCTTCAATAAATGATTCTGCAAACTCTTTCCAATGGAAGTCGTAATCAGTTTTACCTATTATATCATTAACTGAATTTAACCCGTGATCTAATGCAAAGTTTAAATTACATCCCATATATACACTTTTGGTATCTTTCCAGAATATCCTTTGGGTAATACTATTAATTACGGTATTAAGCATTCTTGTAGATTCATCAAGTTTATCTAACAAATACCTGCTTTCTGTTTCATCCCTTGCAATTCCGAGTATCGATTTTACTTTGTTTTTTTCATCCAGTATGGGAACTAACTTTGTTTCAAGATAAGTTTTTTTGCCGTTAATTTTTACTATTGAATCAACATTTATTGTTTTCTTTTCAAAAATTACTTTTTTAAACTCTTCGTTCGGTATGTTAAATATAGTCGGGTATTTATTATTTATTAATAATTCTTCAGGTTGAATATTTGGGTTTATAATATTTGCCGCATAATAATTTGCAAATTCTAAAGTAAAATCGTTATTTAACAAAAAGATTCCTTCTTGGGCAGATTCTGCCAAAAGTTTATATCTTTCCTCACTTTCAGCTAATTCGGTTTTTACTTTTATTTCTGTAGTTACATCTAAAGCGTCAGAAATGATATATAGCGGGTTTAAATTTTTATCATATTGCATCGATAAGCTTAATTTTACATAAATTATGCTGCCGCTTTTGTGTATATACCTTTTTACAAAATGGAAATTAAGGTCTTTATTATCCAAAGTCATTTTTAAAGCATTTTTACTTTTAATAATATCTTCAGGATAAGTAAAATCACCGTAGTTTTTGCCGATAATTTCATTTTTGGAGTATCCGAGCATCTTGCAAAACGACTCGTTAACTTCTAAATAATCCCCTTCAGGCGACATAATTGTTTTACCGGCAGCTGAGTTTTCAAAAATGCTTAAATATCTTTCGGTATTTGCTATTAATTTTTCTTCAAATCGTTTCCTATCCGATATATCAGTTATAAACCCTTCCAAAAATTTTATTTTTCCGTTCTCGTCATATATAGCTATTCCCTTTTCATAAACCCATTTTTCAATTTTATCTTTAGTAAGTATTTTATATTCAAACGAAAATGGTCTGCTTTCTTTACCCCCTTCTTCCGTTAAAGTATAAATTTTTTCTCTATACTCTTCCAAAATTAAATCGCTATATGATATTGAATTATTGTTAAGTAACTCGTCTGCATCATAACCCGTAAGCTCTTTACAGCCGTTACTAATAAAAATCATTGTCCAATTAATATCGTTTTTACACCTATATGCAATACCCGGTAAGTTACCCAAAAGTGTATGATAAATTCTTTCTGTTTCGTTTAGTCTTTTTTCAAAAGCAATTAAGGTTGTTATATCTTGTATAAAAATATAATAGTAAATATTTCCCGTAAACGAAAAAACTTCGTATTCCACACTAACATTAAACCTTGTACCGTCTTTCTTTTTACATATACTTTTAAAAACTTCTTTTTCTCCGATATCCTTACTAATTATCAAATCAAAAATTTTGTTTTTTTCTTCTTCCGTAAAAAGATCTTTTATATTTGCATTTATAAGAGAACTTGTAAAGCCAAAAACGGATTTTAAGTTTTTATTATGGACAATAATCGTTCCTTTAGCGTCAACTAAAATTTGAATTTCTAATATGCTTTGGTCAATTATAACTTTTAATTGCTCCAATGCAATATTTTGTTTTTGTAGTTTAGAGAGTTCAACTATGCTTTTTTTAGTAATTCTTCTAAATAATAATCCTACCGATAGAATTGTAACTAAAGCAAACAATAATGCAAGCACAAATACTGCATAGTTGGAATTATTTAAATGATCTTTAAGGTTTGCAGTATCCAAATAAAAAACAACAAGCCAATTACTACTTTTTATTTGCTTTAAGTAAAGTAATACATTTCGACCGTTTTTGTACTCAACTTTTGCAATTTTTCCTAAGTGCTTATTTTTATATAAGTTAATTGAATTTTGTTTTATAAAGCTATAATTTACAAGATCATTTTGTACTGAATAAATTACCTTTTGATTAACAATATTTATTAAAAGTGCATAAAGTTTTTTATCTCCCAGAATAACCGGTTCGTTAATTTCGGAAAACATATCCGAACTTTTTAAACCTACTCTAAAATAACCGATTATCTTATTTTTGTAGTTATATAGTGGGGTTCGCATAGTAAGATTATAATCGGCAAATATAAGTTCGTTTTTCCAAATTATCGAACCTCTTTTTCCGTAATAACCTTCGCTTACGTTATAATCTTTCCCAATAGGATAATTATTTTTATTTATTGTGAATATTTGTTCTTTGGACGAATTTTCAAGAATTATAAAACCAAGCCTATCCGGTTCAATTTTATTAATTAGCTCCGTCTTAAAAAACATAATTTTAGGATCTTTTGCAATAATAGTATCTAATGTATAAAGGTTATAGATTTTAGATAAGTTATTTATATCTTTTTCAACGGTAGCGGATTTTTCTTCAATTATATTGCTAAAAGTTGAAAATTTAGAATTTCCGAACGAAACAAGTTCTCTGCTAACAATGTCGTAAAACTCTGCTTCGTGCGATAATAAATATAAGTAAGCCGAAAAGAATGCCGTAAAAATAATGATTACGGAAATTAGGTGAACCCCATATTTTAAATACCACCTATCGTTACTTATCCCAAGCATAATTTTTCCGATATATACGTTTTATTGTACAATTTAATACTAAAATTGTTTAAATGCTACAATAAAGTTAAAAAAAATAAATTTTGTTTTATCTATTTTTTACTTATATTTAATAAATTATAAAATACAAAAATTACCCATTTCCCGTTTATATTGCTTATTCAACTCCGGTTAAGTAAAATATATAAGCTCAAGTATAATTTATGAAAAAGTTATTTTGTTATATATATATATCGTTTTTGTTATTATTTTCAACTGATTATGCACAAAACTTTTTTGCCAATAAATATGGCGATGAACACGGTTTGCGCAGCAATTTAACAAAATCTTTAGATCAAGATAAAAACGGTTTTTTATGGGTTGCAACAGATGCAGGGTTAGCAAGGTTTGACGGTAAACAATTTATAAACATAACTAAAAATTTACCTTCCCCTTTTGTAAAAGATGTTCTAATTACTTCCGAAAATAAATTAATTATTGTTACTGATTTAGGAGTAGGGATTGTAAACATAGAAAAAGACGACTATCAATATACACCATTAATTGAAGGCAAACCTGAAGAGCAGGAAGGATTTTTATATTACCCTAAAGCCGCATTTGAAGATTCAAAAAAAAATATATGGATTAGCGATAATACCGGTTTAACAAAATTAAACAACGGGAAATACAAGAAATATAGATTTGAAGACAAATTTGCAACCGATGATTATTTAAATTCGTTTTGGATAACGGAAGATAATTCGGGCAGACTTTTTGCAAGTTCGTGGCAGGGATATTTATTCTTCTTTGACGAAAAAGCAGACAAATTTGTTGAAATTCCGATAATTAATAAAAAGGATCGCATTTTTATAAATCAACTGGCGTTTATTAATGATTATATTGTTGCCGCAACTTCAAAAGGGTTAGTTAAGTTTACCATTAAAGATAATTTGACTTCTGAAATGTCATTAATGCTCCCTTTTGTTAACGCAATTTGTTTTTATGTCGATTATGATAAGTATTTGATTGGTGGTGTTGAAGGAGGTATTTTTGAATGGAACGGAAAATCCGATAAAGCAATTCCGATACTTGGAAATAATGTTAAATCAGTTGTAAATTATATTTATACTGACAACCAAAATAACATTTGGGCATGTACAGATGAAGGCATTGTCCTTTTTCAAAAAACATTCTTTTCGGAATTTAGACTAAGCAAAAGCGCTTTTGATAATGCCAAATATATTAGAACTTTATGTTCGGACGGACTGGGAAATATATTTTTTACCGACCAAGAGAATATTTATAAGGTAAAAAACGAACAGTATAACCAACCCCCCGAAATTGCTTTTAATAGCAAAGGAAAACGAATTTATAATTTTGTTATTAAAAATGACAAAATGTGGATTTCTACACGAAACAACGAACTTATTTTTAAATCGGATAATGTAACAAAAAACTTTTCAATACCGGGTTTTAATTATCGAATTTCAGGAATGTGTATTGATTCATCTTACGCCCTATGGGGTTTAATTGAAAACACTAATAAAGTATTAAAAGTAAATTCCGATTTTTCATATAAAATTTATGATTTGAAAAAATACACTTCTTCGGAATCGTTAATAAAATGTATTGATAACAATATTTTTATTTTAAGTTTTGTTAATGATATTAATATCTTATTGTACGATAACAAAAAGGATCTTTTTGTTCAAAAAAAATTGAGTAGTTCTATTAATTACAGTACAAATGTTACTGTAAACGACTTTGTAAAATTAAACCGTGATTATTATTTAATTGCAACAAATATAGGTGTACTTAAATATCAAGACGGTGTAATTTCATATCAATTTGGAGATGATCATTTATTAACTACTAATGCAAAAGCAATTGCTTCCGCTTCAAATAACGAACTTTGGATTGGAACTGAAAACGGGTTAGTTTTATATTATATTAACGAATTTGTTGTTTTTAACCGAGTTGACGGCTTACCAAATACTGTTATAACTCCAAGCGGCTTATTTTTAGATAAAAACAATAAATTATGGGTTGCAACAAGCAGCGGTTTGGCATTTTGGCAAAAAAACGACTCACATATTAACAAAACACCAAAACCAGTGATTAGCTCTGCAATTTTTAAGGGGAAACATTTAGATATAAAAGAAAATTATTTTG
>CALGLM010000231.1 GCA_937930275.1 uncultured Ignavibacteria bacterium | reverse complement strand
TTTTACAAAGATTTTTATTTTAGAATAACAAAGAAATCATTATTTTGTAAAGTCAAAATGTTATTACTTTAGAAACGGGATTAATTTATGGAAAGTTACGGATTTTGGTCATTATTGCCGCCTACATTGGCAATTATTTTAGCGATACGAACTAAACAGGTTTTTATTTCATTGTTGTTGGGTATTTGGGTTGGTTGGTTAATTCTTAGCGGAGGTAATCCTTTAACAGGTACATTCAATACAGTTCAAGCATTGGTAGATGTATTTAAAGACGCAGGTAATACAAGAACAATTATGTTTAGCTGTCTTGTTGGAGCATTAATTGTTTTTGTTCAAAAAAGTGGCGGTACCGAAGGTTTTATTTCGGTTGTGCATGGTTTTTTAAAGAATTTAGAGAGTAAAAAATCGTTTAATAGTAGGGTATTGGTTCAGTTAATGGCAATGTTTACCGGGTTAATTGTATTTGTAGAAACAAGTATTAATATTTTAACTGTCGGAAGTATATACAGACCAATTTTTGATGATTTGAAAATTCCGAGAGAAAAAATGGCATATATTGCCCATTCTATGTCTCCTACTACCTGTGTATTAATTCCATTAAATGCATGGGGAGCTTACATTATGGGGCTTCTGGCTGCACAAGGGTTCTCAAATCCTTTTCAAGTTTTAGTTAGTGCTTTCCCGTTTAACTTTTATCCTATGATAGCAATAGGATTGATAGCTTTTTTTATTATCTCTAAAAAAGATTTTGGACCAATGAAAAAAGCTGAAGTTAGAACTAAAAAAACCGGCAAATTGATGAATGACGATGCTAAGCCATTAATAAGCACCGATGCTTTGGCATCCGAAAAGAAAGAAGGAGTTAAAGCAAAAGCATTTAATATGTTAGTACCTATAGCAGTAATGGTCTTAATGATGCCTATTATGTTAATAGTAACAGGATATCCAAACGTAAAAAATCCAGATACTTTGGCATGGTATCAAATTGCAGGAACTGCAATCGGTTTGGGCTCCGGTAGTACCAGTGTGTTAATTTCCGTACTAACATCTATAATAATAAGCATGATAATGTACAAAGTTCAAGGAATATTCAAATTTCAAGAATCGATTGATATTGTTATTAGCGGTATTTCTGCCTTAATTCCTTTAGCGTTGTTAATGTTATTAGCATTTGCAATAGGGTCGGTTTGTAAAGAACTTAAAACGGGAATTTATATAGCCGAATTAACTAAATCGTGGTTAACTCCAAGTTTAGTTCCGGTTATAATATTTGCAGTAGGGTGTGTTGTTGCGTTTGCAACGGGTACAAGTTGGGGAACTTTTGCTATTATGATCCCAATTGGTGTGCCTATGGCTCATACATTAGGAGCAGATGTTTCTTTAACAATTGCTGCAGCATTAGGCGGGGGAGTATTTGGTGATAACTGTTCTCCTATTAGTGATACTACGCTAATTACAAGTATGGCATGCGGTTCTGATTTAATAGATCACGTTAGAACTCAATTACCTTATGCAATTTTGGCAGGTATTATTACTGCAATTTTATATATAATTTTAGGGTTTGCATTATAATATGAAATATTTCAATTCTATTATTTTAATTTTATTACTTATAAGTACTCCTTTATTAGCGGATGATCCGCCTCATCTTCCTGTTGAGTTGATTTACTTTAAGGCAGATGTTTATCATAATATCGTTTTACTTTCTTGGGGAACTGCTACCGAGTTAAACAACTATGGGTTTGTTGTTGAACGTTCAACAAACGATCAGTTTTTACCGACTGTTAATTTAGGATTTGTTGAAGGACACGGAACGTCTTTTAATACTTGGCATTATACTTTTGAAGATAC
>CALGLM010000230.1 GCA_937930275.1 uncultured Ignavibacteria bacterium | reverse complement strand
AATGTTACTTTATTATCAAAGAGTTATACTTATAATTTTACTTTTATTAATTCATTTCATCGCTTTATTGATAATGAAACCCAGCTAAAAGAAGAATTTACTGAAGACGGATTGCATTTAACAAATTTAGCATATGAAGAATGGGCTGATGAGTTGCGAAATTATTTGGACTAAAGATGAAAAGAGCTAACATATTTTTTATTTTAGTGTTTATTTCAGTAAAGATATTAGCAATTGATACTGTTGCTGTTAAAATAATAGGTGATGGGGTTAAATATTATCATTTAAAAACAGAAGAACCAAATAATATTTATATACTTAAAGTGGATTTAACATTAGATAATAAAATAAAACTTGGTATTGCAAATGATAGAATCGGGAATGAAGGGGCTACAGTTAACGAAATGAGTAAAAATCTCAGTAAAAATAATTTCGTGTTTGCCGGTGTTAATGCGGATTTTTTCGGAGGCTCTCCATATCAATTTGAAAACAGCATGGTAATTGACGGCGAATTCGCAAAAGGAATTAATATAGGTAGAAGTTTATTTGCTGTTTCAGAAGATAATGTACCTATGATTGATACGATTAAGTTTATTGGTACGATTATTAATGGGAAAGATACAATTTCGGTTACTTCCTTAAACGATGAGAATGATAGTTTAGTGTGCTTATACAATAAGTATTATAATATTAAGCAAAAGCTTGATGACGAAGAAGTTGCCGTATTATTAAAACCCGAAAGTGCTTTTAGGCTAAATATTCTCCAAAAATATAGAATTGTGAATTTATTTTACAATTCTATTCCAAAATTTTTATACGTTGATAAATATTTGTTAATAATGCCTAAAAAACTTTTGAATAATAATCCTTTTGTAATAGGGGATACTTTAAGTTTATCTTTGGGACTATCCGCAGATTTAAAAAATATAAAGCAGATGATAGGCGGATTGCCAAAAATATTGAGAAGCGGTAAAGAAATTGAAAATTTTGCGGGGCACGAAGGAATAAATAATTCCGGATTTTTTGGCAAAAATCCGAGAACAGCTATTGGGTACGATCAGGCAAAAAAATATTTATATATAGTCGCAATTGATGGAAGAGACAATACTAATAGTATCGGAATGACATTGCCTGAGTTATCAAAATTTATGAAAGATTTGGGATGTTATGAAGCTTTAAATTTTGACGGAGGAGGCTCTACCACAATGGTTATACGTGATAGTACTGTTAATAAACCAACAGATTTAACAGGAGAGCGTAAAGTATTTAATTCATTGTTCTTATGTGCAAAAAATATTACTCCGGATATTTTTAATAGTATTAAAGTAAGTACTTCTAAAACAGATTTAAAATTATATGAAAAAGTGGATTTAGTTATTGAAGCGCATGATTGCTGGGGTTTTACTTCATTTATAAATTCTGAAAATATTAATTTTTGTTATGATAATAATTTGTGTTTTATAAGTAATAACGAACTGATTGCAAATAAATCCGGAATTACTACAATTAAATGGAATTTTGGAAAATTTAACGGTGAATTTACTATTAAAATTGATTAAAGAGGATATATGCAAAAAAATAAGTTTGCGCTACCTATAACATTTAGCGGTACTGTAAGGGTTTTAAGTTTTTTAATTTTAATTTATATTATTGACTTTGTTTTGGGATTAAAAAATTATGACATAAAAACAAAGTGGAATATAATTATTATTTTTGGCGGTATAGAAATATTGTTTTTCTTTTCTATTACCAAAGTTATTAACTTATTACTAAAATTAAACAAGCATTTTGAGAATAAATAATGAAAAAGATTATTTTTCTTTTCACACTTTTAACAAGTTTGCTTTTTGCCCAAAAAGAGGATTATTACATTCACTTTTCAAAAGCATATAATAAATTTGATAAAAAGGATTTATGGGGTTCGGTTAAGGAATATACAAAGTACTTGGATAAAGTGAAAACTGATGCAGACGCTTACTATAATAGAGGAATCGCTTATTTTGAGTTGGGCGAATATAATCTTTCTATAGCGGATTATGATACTGCATTAACGATTGATTCGACATACTATCCTGCAATTTTTAATAGGGGAAATTCAAAACTATACGGCGGTGATTATTTAGGTGCTGTAAACGATTTTACATTGTATTTGAGTTTTGAAAATTCAAATTTATTGGCTTACTCAAACAGGGCTCATTCATATAATAAGCTTGGTAAATATGAAGAAGCGTTAAAAGATTTCAATTATATTCTAAAGCAAGATAAAGATGATATGTTAACTTATTTTTATAGGGGAGTAACATACGATAATTTAAAGCAGTATGATAAGGCTATACAGGATTATAATAGGGTACTTAATTACACTCCTGTTTTTGCCGAAGGTTTTTTTGAAAGAGCATTAAGTAAATTTAGTTTACTTGATTTTTCAGGCGGTTGTAATGACTTAAAAAAAGCAAAAAGTTTGGGTTATGAAAGGGCTGGTGATTTGGAAAAAGTTTTTTGTAAATAAGTAGGGGCTGTATTAAAAGCCCCTTATGTTAAAAACTAAAAATTACTATTTCTAAAATTCTAATTAATGATTTAATATTTCCCAATGGTTAAGTTTAATTTCTTCTAATTAAACTCATTTCATTAATACTTTCTTCATAACTTTCATCGCTCACTTTAAATTGTGAAGCTAATTCCTGTAAGTTATTTGTAAGTACTCTTAAATCTTCAATTGAATAAACAATCTCTTGAACAGATTTAGCCGTATCGGAAGTGACGCTGCTAATTGCTTCTATATTTTTACCGATTTCCACACTTGCGGAAGCTTGCATTTCGCTTGCATTAACAACATCTTCAATAATTGAAGTTATACTTTGAGCACCTTCAATAATTTTTTCGAGTGATTCGTCAGCCTTAGCAGCAAGCTGTTTACCTTTTTCTACTTCGTCAGTTCCTGATTTTATAGCTTTTACCGCATTATTTGTGTCATTTTGGATTAGTTTAATTTTTGCGGCAATCTCTTTAGTAGCATTTGCCGTTCTTTCACTTAATTTTCTTACTTCATCTGCTACAACTGCAAATCCTCGTCCTTGTTCACCGGCTCTTGCTGCTTCAATAGCGGCATTTAAGGCAAGTAAATTTGTTTGATCAGCAATATCATTAATTACCTGAACAATTTCACCGATTTGGTTGCTACTTTCGCCAAGTTTTTTTATTAATTCAGCAGAATTAATAACAATATTTGCAATGGTATTCATTCCTTTAATAGTTTCATGAACAATTTTACCTCCTTCGGCAGCAAAATTTCCGGCTACTTTAGCTTGTTCAGCTGCAAAGCGAATATTGCGTGTTGTCTCTTGTACGCTAACTGTCATTTCTTCAACTGCAGCAACAACTTCTGTGGCTTGAGCTGATTGTTCTTGTGTTCCTGCTGCCACTTGTTCAGTTTGTTCGCGTATCTTTTCGGTTGCGGCAGTAGTGTGAATTATTACCTCAAGTACTTTTTCAAACATCTCTTTTACATTACCTACAGCAGAAGAAAACCCCATAAACAATTTGGCTATGTCATCGTCTTGATCTGAATTTATATTTATTGTTAAATCACCGCTTGAAAATCTATTAATTGCATCTAACATAATTGCGACACTATCGGATAAATATTTTTTTTCTTGGTCTAAAACTGCAAAAGCTTGTTTGGATTTTTCCATTTCTATTAATAATTGTTGCTCTTTTTGTTCCAGTTGTTTTTTACTTTTCTGCTCTTATTCAAATTGTTTTTTAAGCTCTTCTTCTCGCTGTTTTATGCTTTTCATACGATTATCATAAACTCTGTATCCGGCATAACCGATTGCAATAATAACCAATGTATAAAACCACCATGTTTGATAAAAATAAGGAGAAAAATAAAATTCGAGAGTTGCCCCTGTTTCATTCCAAACGCCATCATTATTGCAAGCAATTACTTTAAAAGTATGACTTCCCGGCGAAATATTTGTATAATATGCTATTCTTCTACTACCTGCATCTACCCAATCATCATCAACACCTTCAAGCATATATTTAAATTTTACGCTTTTGGGGTATAAATAACTTAATCCCGCAAAATGAAATTCAAATCGTGATTTACCTGCATCAATATCAATTTCTTTATACGAATCAAACCATTCATCATCAACCATAATTCCTTCAATTACAACCGGAGGAATATATTGATTTTTTTGTAAATTATCTGGGTTAATTGTAACAAAGCCTGCCATTGTAGGAAACCAAAGCATTCCGTTACTTGCGCGTAAACCCGCAGGATAGGAGCCACCGTTACATTCGGTGCTTTTCATTCCGTCAGATTTTCCGTATGGAACAGCATTAACTTTTTCAAGTTTTCCGTCTGCTACTTCATTCAATTCTTTCTTGGATGCTTTAAAAATGCCTTTATTACAACTGAACCAAAAATAACCTTGGTTATCTTCCAATATAACAAAAATCAAATCATCTATTAAACCTGTTTTTGTTGAAATTTGGCTGAATTTATTGTTCTTTATTCTTGTAATACCGTCTCCGCTTGTTCCTACCCAAATTGTGCCTTCACTATCTTCGTGAATTGAGCGAACCAAATCACCGGATAAACCGTTCTCTTTGCTTATATGTTTAAAAGACGAGCCGTTATATACAAACAGACCGGCATTTGTACCAATCCAAATTTGTTTTTTACTATCTTCAAAAATTACTTTCGGAAATCCGTTAGTAAGACCATCTTCGGCAGTAAACCTCTTAAATGTTTTATCTGCATAATAAACAGAAGTACCGCCTCCGTTAGTGCCAATCCAAATATTTCCTTTAGAATCTTCGTATAAAACCCTCATAAATTCATTACCTAATTCAGAATCATGCTCAAATCTTCTCACCTTTCCCTGAGAGTAAATCATTAAACCGCCACCGCTTGTTCCAATCCATACATCACCTCTGGAATCAGCTAATATACATCTAACGTTGTTAGATGATAATCCGTCTTTATCTGTAAGTGATAAAGTTACTACTCCGTTTGTAATTTTATTCAATCCTTTATCATTAGTACTTACCCAAATACTGCCGTTTTTATCTTCGGTAACCGACCATACAAAATTACTGTTTAAACCTTCCATAACAGTATAGCAAACAAACTTACCGTTTTTTAATCTATCAATTCCGTTGCCGTTAGTTCCTATCCATAAACTTCCTTCTCTATCTTCAAATAAGGAAAAAACCGAATTGTTGCTTAAACCTTTTTTAGCATCAAAAACCTCATAACTACCGCCTCTAAATCTAACCAATCCTCCTACAGTAGCGCCTAACCATAATGTGCCTTTACTATCTTCATATAAAGTGGTTAAACCGCCTGCAGGCACTCCATCCGATTCAGTATAATTGGTTATTTCACCGTTACTAATTCTGCTTAAACCTGCAATAGTCGCTAACCAAATATTACCTCGGTTATCTTCTAAACAGTTTTGAACACTATTTGCAGCAAGACCTTGTTGTTGATTGAATATGCGAAAATTTGAACCGTTATAAATTGCAAAGCCGCCGCCGTCAGTACAAATTAGTAAGTTTCCGTTCTGTGAGGTTTTGATGTTTGTTAAAATATTAGTTGGAAGACCGTTTGAAGTATTGAGAATTTTACTCGATTTTCCGTCATATTTAACAAGTCCTTGCTGACTTGCAAACCATAAAATCCCGTTTTTGTCTTCAGTCATACTGTTAACAAAATCACTTGAAAACCCTTTTTCAGTACTTAAGGATTCAAATATCCCGTCTTTGTATTTTGTAACTCCTCCTCCGTTTGTGCATATCCATAAATAACCTCTACTATCTTCAAAAAGATAATTTACATAGTTATTTTTAATTTCGGGAGTGTTCCGCACATCAAATACCGTAAATTGAATACCGTCAAATCTAACAATTCCTTCTTGAGTAGCAGCCCAAATATAGCCGTCTTTAGTTTGAATAATAGATTGAATTGAGTTTTGCGGTAAACCGTCATCTGTCGTCCAAACATCTAAAATGTATTGAGATATTTTTTTAGACGGATCTAACCCGTTTAGTACATTTTTTTGTTGTGCATTAAAATTATTAAATAACGAAAGTAAAATGAGTAATAAGGAAAGGAACTGCATTACAAAAGGTCTTGATAATCTCATAAGTAATCCTAATCATAATAGAATAAAATATCCAATAAATATTTTAAAATAAGGAAAATTTTACTTATAAAAAAGTCAAAATTTGCGAGTAAATTACTTTTATATAATGATTTAATTAATAATACTAAATTAGCTTAATATCATTTAAAAACGAAAACTGATTTCTCGTAGATTCAATTAATTTTATGTCTATTTCAGAATAAATTATTTCTTCTTTTGATCTGTAATTGATTAATAGTTCTCCAAGGGGATTAACAATAGTACTACAACCGTTATATTCATTTCCCGGATCAGTACCTACTCTATTTACTCCGATAAAGAAAGATAAATTTTCTAATGCACGAGCTTTTGTTAATAATTTCCAGTGTTCAATTCTTTTTTGGGGCCAATTGGCTATATTAACTAAAATATCCGGTTTATCTTTTGCATATAATCTGTACAATTCAGGAAATCTTAAATCGTAACAAATGGATAACCCAATTTTTATATCATCTATTTTTGTAATTATTGGCTCGGTTGATGAGCTATAGTATTTATCTTCACCTGCAAAACTGAATGGGTGAATTTTTCTATATTTTGCTCTTATCAATCCTTTTTTATCAATATGTATTAAGCAGTTATAATATTTATCGTTATCAAATTCAATTAAGCCGGCTAAAATATCCGTATTTTTTCTAATAGCCAAATCAATAAAGTATTTTGTTGATATGCCGTCAATATCTTCTGCTAATTCTTTTGAATTAAAAGTAAATCCGGTAAGTGAAAGTTCGGGAAATATTAATAAATTATAGTAAACATTATTATTTAATAACATTTCTTCAATTTTATTAATACTGCCTGCAGGGTTTTCCCAAACAGGCGAGTATTGAACCAATCCAATTTTTAATATTTGTGCCATTTTAACCTAAAATCACTTTTATATTAATTAAATCTTCCGAAAAATCATCCGGATTAATAAATGTATTTTTAACTTCAACACCGTTAACATATATCTGATTTATTGTATTGTTAACTTTATTGGGATTTTCAACATTTAGAATTATAGTTTTATTCCTAAATTTACGCTTTACCGTATATTTATCCCATAAAGAAGGGATATTGGGTTTAATTGTAATCCCTTTTAGCGATGTCTGTAATCCCAAAATATAATCTAATCCTATTCTATACATCCAAACCGCAGTACCTGTTAACCACGAGTGACTTGCCTGATTTTCGGTTGGGTGTTCAGGGCTTGTAACATACTCTGAAAATACATATGGTTCAGTTTCATATTTATCAATATTTTTTGATGAATTTAGCGGCAGCATTTTTGAATAAACATCGTATCCGCTTTCAATATCACCATTAATAATTGAAGCCATAACAAACCATGATGATGCGTGGTTAAATACAGCCCCGTTCTCTTTTTTCCCGGGCACACATCTACTAATTAATCCTACGTTATCTTCAACTTCTCTATAAGCCGGATAACAAATTTGCATACCATACGGAGTTAGCAAATATTTTTTGCACGATTCTAATGCCATATTTGCTCTTTCTTTTGTAGCCAGACCCGAAATAACAGACCAAGTTTGTGCATTAATAAATATTTTACCTTGTTTATGAGATTTTATACCCAAAGGTTCACCGTTATCTCTAAATGCTCTTATATACCATTCCTCATCCCAACAATATTTATTTGTAATATCTTCTAATTTATTGTATGCATCTTTCCAAATATCTAATGTTTGGGTGTCTTTTTTATATTCTAATAATTCAAAAGTTTTTTTAATTACATATGCTAAAAAGAATGCACCCCACACCGTTTCTCCTTTACCGAGTGGTCCAACATGGTCAAGTGTATCGTTCCAATCACCGTTCATTATTTTGGGTAACCCACGTTCAGTTGTTGCCGATAATGCAAAATTTATTGCTCGTTTTAAATGTTCGTAAACCGAATCTTCACCCTCATCATAGAACTTTACAGTTTCTTCAAGAATTGAAAAATCACCGGTTTCATTTAAGTATTCAATAATACCAAAAGGTACCCACAAAGGAGTATCCGAGTGATTAGTTTTTTCGCCCCAATCGGTTAATTTAAAATAATTGTGCAAAGTTGAACCGTCTTTGAATTGAAATCTTAATGCGTTTAATAACCTGTTACGCACTCGTTGTGGGTTTACGATAACCATTCCCAAAATATCCTGAAACTGGTCTCTCATACCGGTACCAAATAATAAACCTCCGTGGTAATAACCTGAGTTACGTGCCATATCAAATGTTACGGCCGCTTGATATTGATTCCATACGTTAATCATTGCATTAAATTTTTCATCAGGTGTATTACAATTTACATGGTCTAAATAATTATTCCAATAATTATTAAGAATAGCAAATTTTTTGTCTATTTCATTTAAGTTATTTAACTTGTATTTTTCAATATACTCTTCAATACTGTCTTCTTTTTTGACAACTGTCATTATTGTAGCAAAATTTACTTCAGTACCGGCTGATAATTCAATTTTTGATTGCAAAGCAGCTACAGGATCGCCTGCAGTTATTTCCGTATTTGTCATTTTTCCGGTTTCGATATTAACAGGATTTGATTCGGAACGCCATTTCCCTATAAAGTTATCTAAACTTCCGTCAAATCCCGAAACTGGTAAAGTGTTGGAAAATAAAATATTATAACCCCAAGCTATATTAGGTTGCGCAACCGAAACTTTTTTATTTAATACCCAATATCTTCGTGTAGCTATCAGTCCGTTAAGTTTTTCATCAAATTTAATATCGGTAAAATGCTTGTCATTAGGTTGGTTTATTATATCGTTTAATGCATTTCCCATCATCAGTTCAGTAAAAGAATATACTTCTAATTTTCTGTTATTACCGGATAAATCAGTTAATTTAACTCGCCAGACTTCAGAATTACAATCTTGTGGAACAAAGTAAGTCAATTCACCTTTAATATCATTAATTTCGGTAATAATTTTGGTATAACCTTGTCCGTGGCGGCATTCATATTTATCATAGGTTAGGTTGATTGTAGGTGCCCAGCTTAAAGACCAATAATTTCCGTTATTTACATCTTTAACAATAACATATCTTCCCGGTCTATCCCAAGGTAGGCAATTATAACGCATGCGCGTTAATCTATTATCTCTCGGTGAATCTAAGTAACTGAAGCCGCCGCCTGTATGCGAAATTAAACCACCGTAATGCTCATTCCACATATAGTTAAACCAAGGACGCGGAGTTCTCGGATCAGTAATAATAAATTCTTTGTTATCTTCGCTAAAATATCCGTACTTATTCTTAATCATCTTTATTACCCTTTATTTTATAAACTTTAATTTATATGTGTTAATTTTTTTAGGTTCTAATACTATTTCAAAAGAATTATTTATAGTACTAACCTCGCTTAATTCTATTTCTTCCAAAGTTACGAGAACTACTTTAGAAAGATTTACGGCAAATACTATGTTTGAATTTACAGTACTATCAGAAGGGTTATAGACACGCAATATAAAGGACTCACTATCATGCTCGCATTTTTTTAAGGCACTAAACTGAATTAATTTGTTTTCAATTTCCATAAAACTAATTTGTTTGTAGATGCCGTTTGCCGTATCTCCGAATTCAACTAATGATAGGGGATTATTAAAACAAATTGCCTTATTATAAACATCTGCTTTATCCCAATTACTTTTATGCGGAAAAATAGCTAATCTAAATTTGTTTAATCCTAAACATTGAGAACCTTTTTCATAGGTGTAATCTTGCAACGAACTTGGTTGAATTATATACCGAAAAGCTCGGAATAACGTAATTGCAAGTGTTTTTTCATCATCATTTAGCACTTCATATTCTTTTAATCCGTCCACAAAAACGGATAATCCAATATTTCCGTCATTTACATCTACAAAATGATGCATCGGATAGTCATACATTGGCTGCTCGACCCAGTCTGTTGTGTCGGGTCTTTCCAAACTTCTTTTTACTACATCAAATTGACCTTCTCCAAAAGAATATTCTGCAGGAATATTTGAAGGGAACATTATACGTAATCTATGACTTTCCGATTTGTTATCAACATTTATCGATATATCAAGCCTATCGGAACCTTTTAATAGCTGTAAAACTAATTCTATATTTAATTCCGTATTGCAAATATTGTTTTTTCTAAGATCGTAATTACGAGGAATGATTAATTTGTGATTTATTTTTATTATTCCGCTTAGTCTGTTATTTTCGATTATGCTAATTGTCGGATTTGAATTTAACGTATTAATATAAGGCGGAATAGGCACGTTTGTCCAAGCATGTCCTTCTTCGCCTTCGTCATAAAAATATCCCAAGTTATTAAAATTAATATTTTCTATTTTATTAAAAATATTAAAAGTTCCGTTTTTATTAATAGTAATTTTTAATATCTCATTTTCCAAAATATTATTATTAGCAATACATGCATTATCAAAAACAGCATCGGACTCTATTAGTTTTAATGTTTTAATACCAAAAGGGGATACATCTTTAATGTAAATATATCCTTCGTAAGTATTCATTTCCAAATACATCGGTCTATCAATCATTTGTTCAAGAACCGGTTTAGTTTCTAATTTATTAATAAAAACAAAATCAATAATATTTCCTTCTATATCTATTAATTTAGGGTTTTTTACATCGTATACTTTTGGTATATCCAACCATAATTTTACTGTTTCGTTTCTATTGATATTAGTAGGATTAACAACGGCAATATTTACGTCTAACAATTTATTTTCTATATTTATGATGTTCTCATAAAAAATAGCCGTATTCAATTTCGTAATAAGGTATTTTAATGACCTTTCAAAAACTCCTTTTGAAATTTCAATTGCGTTTTTATATCTAAACATCATGTCTTTATGAACGGAATCTAAACTGCATCCTCCGATTGAATCGTGAGCAGAATTTTGAATAATTAGTTCCCAAGCCATATCAATATAATTATCATTAATATCTCTGCCAAAAATTCCAGAAAAAACATTAAATGGTTCAGCGTAAAACTGAAGTTTCCTTTCAGCTTCAAAATTCATCTGCTTTAAATACATACGTGCGCTTGTAGTGTAGCCATACATATTCCCGCTTCTTAAATCATATTGCGAACTTCGTCTTTCACCTAAAACTACCTTTAAATTATCGACATCGACAGATGAAAATAATGCTTCGGAATAGTCTTCTAATGTGCTATGTATAACGTTTAACTCCGGTTTAATTTTTTTTATATCTTCAATAATCTTTACTGTTTTTATATTTGGTCCGCTTGAATCGTGTCCTTCCATCCAAATTACATTTTGAGTTGTAAAATCATCCACTTGTTTTTCTATTATCAAATCGACTTGCTTTTTAATGTTTTCGGGGAAATACTCATCTGCAGGATAGGGGATAAAATAATCTTCGTCATGCATCTCGTTATCTGCAAAATGGAAATGCGTGCCTCTATTCCAATCATGTTCTACATTATTAAAAAATTCATTATGAACTACCGGTCTATAAATATAAAAATAAAAATTATATCTTGGCATTGTAGAAAATCTTGAAGAAATTGCTTTTGTACCGTCTGCTCCTATCCATAAAAATTCAGCTTTAGGACTATCTATTGAATTAATACCTCTATAAAACATGATTAAATTAATATTAAAACCGGCATAAATTTGAGGAAGTTGAGATATTTGCCCCCAAGAAAAAGGAGAATAACCTATTTTTGATACACGTCCGTATTTTTTAGCAGTTTTATGTCCTAATAATAAATTACGGATTAAATTTTCACCTCCAACCTGAAATTCTTCGGGTAGGATGTACCAAGGACCCACCAATAGTCTTTTTTCGGCAATAAATTTTTTTATTATTTCTTCTTTATAGGGCTTAATTTCTAAATAATCTTTTAATACAATTGTTTGACTATCCAAGTGAAACGCTTTATATTTAGGTTCGGTTTCTAAAATTTCCAATACTTTATCAATCATATCAACCAGCATTTGTCTGTTTCTTTGAAACGGATAACGCCATTCTCTATCCCAGTGTGTATTAGAAATTATATGAAATACTCTTTCCATTCAATCCTCTTAAACTAAAAGTAATTTATAATTCAAAATTAATTCGGGCAATCCGCCTTTTGCAACAATTGATGCGGCATCAAAATTATGTGCCGAAGTTTGTGCGAATGGTACGGCAACAGAACATCCTATTCCTGCGGCTCTAATAGCAAAAGTTCCGCTTTCACTATCTTCAATTCCTATAACATTTATAAAATCATCTTTGGGAACGTGCAGATTATATAATGCAATGCTATATAAGTCTCTATGTGGTTTTAATCTTATTTCATTACTATCGCTTGCAGTTACTATTGTATTATAGACGTTTGTGTAATTAGCAAAAAAGTTAATTAAATTGGTTTTTAATTCTTCCGGAATGTCATATTTTTTTATTTTATCTCTAATTACTGCAAAAACCTCATTTAACACAATATTAGCTTCGTATAAAATTGAAGATGTCACAATCCCTATTTTAGCCGGGTTATTTTCAAAATAATTAGACAATTTTAGTAAATCTTCCTTTATTGAATCAATCTCAAACTTAAATAAAGGTTCACCGGCTTTATGCTTATAATCATCAACCAAAATTTCTGCAAAATAATTTGTATTACCTTTTAATTTACCTTTTATTAAAGCCAAAAATGTAATAATACCCGGCATAGGTTCAATTAAACTTTTATTTTCGTCGTTAAACAATTCTTCAGCAATTTTTTTACTTTCCCCCTTATTTATTCTATCAAGAATTTCGTGATATTTATAGTAATAAATATCTATACCAAGTTTAACTAAATTAGAGAAAATTTTATTATCAAAAGTAGGAGAGTAATTTTGTATTAAAAATATTAAATCAGGATTAAAATCAAATTCAGAGTTATCGATTTGATTTTTAAGATTAATAAATGCCGAATCATTTATTATATCTAATAAATTGAATAGCTTTAAATTATTTAAAATCTCTTCTTTCCTAACCTTGTCTTTACCATATGCAAGCTGCCAAACTATTGCTTTAATATAAGCTTTGGCAATAAAGCTATTATTAAAATAATTATTGTATCTATTAATTAAAAATTCAACATGTTTGGTTGTACTATTTCCTATAATATTTGGGTAATCAATTGATTTGTCAAGTCCGTGCCATTCAACAACCGTAAATTTTCCGCTCATTACACGTACCATGTATTCAAGTGAATATAAGCATAATTCTTCAGTAGTTGTTGTTGTGCCGTCCATATCAGTAACAAAAGCTGCTATATGGTCTCTTTTGGCATTAATTTTATGTGCAATCGGTACAACTTCATAAGGGGGGAAAACGTTTTGCGGATTATTAATTATTGCAAAATCTTCACTTAGTCTTCCCAAATAATCTTTTGCCGTGTTATATGAAACAATACTGTTTTTACTCATTTATCGCTATCCGTTAATTATGTTAATACCTTTGTTTAATAATATCTTTACTTCTTCATTTGATTCGGCTTCAGCATAAATTCTTACTAATGGTTCTGTTTCGGAGGCTCTTAAAAGTAGCCAACGAGTTTCTCCCTCTAATTTATATTTTATTCCGTTTATAATTCCACGACTTCCGTAAAATGAATTTGTTTCCTTAACAGAAAAATTTGCAATTTGCGAAAGATTTGATTTAATTAAATTTGGCAGAATCTCAGTCCGGTTTTCTTTTTCATAATGGTAATCTATTCTATCGTAAAAAATCATCCCAAATTCTTCACGCTTTAACTTTACGTATTCAGAAAGCTTAGTTACTTTATTTTTTGCAAGCATCTCTAACAAAACTAAAGTTGAAAATAAACCGTCTCTTTCAGGCATATGAAATCCATAACCATATCCGCCGCTTTCTTCGCAACCAAAAGTTATATTATCTTCAATCATTTTTTCCGCAATATATTTAAATCCTACCTGTACGTCAAACACTTTTAGTTTATGGGAAAAATTAGAAATTAATTTATCTGTTACTGATGAAGTTTTAACAATATTTCCATTAAGATTTTTAGTGTTTATTAAGTAGTCCGAAATTAATAAAATAGTCTCTTGTGCACTTAACCACTCACCCGAATCAGTTAATACGCCTATTCGGTCAGCATCTCCGTCATTAGCAGTTCCTAAAGCATAATTCGTTGATTTAAGTTTTTCCGATAGGGGAACTAAGTTCTTCTCGATTGGTTCTGCAAATCTATTGTGAAAATTTGGAGAAGGGTCTCCAAATATAGTATCAATTTTACAGATATCCTTTAAAATTAGTTCGAGGTATCGGCAACCTGCGCCCCCCATACTATCAACAAGTATTTTTATGTTTGAATTGCTAATAGAATTAATGTCAATTAATTTTAAGGCAGCAGATTTGTAGTTTTCAAATAAATCGCAAACTTCAATTAAATTTGTTGTTTTTTTTATAGTTGATTTATACAAAAGTTGTTCGACTTTTTGAGTCTCTTCTGTAAAAAACGGAGCACCGTATTTTGATTTAAATTTAATTCCGTTATATTTTGGTGGGTTATGGGAAGCTGTAATCATAACGCCCGCATCTAAATTCATGCTTTTTACGTAATACGTAACAACAGGTGTGGGGATAATTTTATCAGAGAGAAAAACCTTTATACCGTTTCCGGATATTACTTCGGCGAAGGTACGAGCAAAAGACTCTGAAAAATTTCTATTGTCATATCCTATTACAATTGCAGGAAAATTTATTGAACCTTTTAAATAATCTGCAAAAGCTTGTGCTACAACAGCAGTAGTATTTTCATTAATATCTTCTCCTATTAAACCTCGCCAACCGTCCGTTCCAAAAATAATGCTCATAAAATCACTTTTTAATTGTTATGTTCCCTTTTATTAACTCAACTAATTCAGAGTAATTTATATTTCTAATGTCATAGTTGTTCTTAATTGATAAAGCCGCAATTGCACCGCATGCTTCACCGGTAGCAGCTGAAGTAGGCATAATTCGTAATGCTGCATGTCCTTCTCTTGTTGCCGAAATACATCTGCCTGCAGCTAAAAGATTTTGTGCATCTTTTACTACCAACGCCCGCATGGGAATTTCGTAATACTCGCCTTCAGGCAATTCTTCCATCACACTATTTTCATCTCGCTGTCCGTGAATATCAATTCCGTAACAACCACGCGCAATTGAATCAAAGAATTTTTTGCCTGTGCGTATATCTTCGCCGGTAATAATATAATCTCCTATAACTCTTCTTGTTTCTCTTACACCTACATGCATGGCCGTTTCAAGTAAAAATGCTTTTTCAAATCCCGGAATTTCAGAATTTAGTATTTTAACAACATCTTTCACTTGTGTTCTACCTAAAATTTCTGCTTTTGTTATTTCATATGTATCCGAACCATCCAACCCTAATATATTTGTGGTATTAAACGAAGCTTCACCCGAAGAGGGGAGTGTAGTATAAAATATGTATTGTACATCACTTGACAATCTATTTTCGTCTATTGCTTTTTTTACGTTACTAAAGTATCCGGCTACAGAAATAATTTTTGTTAGATTAAAATTGTAATCCATCCAATTAAAAAAATCATGCTTGTTATTTTTTACATAATCTAAAGCTTTTACAAAATTTATTCCTCCCATCCTAAAAAATAAGGTTAAAGCTTGCAATCTTCCGGAGCTTTCGTCTCCTTTAGCATATGATAAGTTACCTAAAAAAGATAAAATTGCATCGCCCGAAGTATCTATAAATACCTTCCCATAAACTGTTATTTGTTTACCAACCGAAAATAACGTTAAGGATTTTATAGTATCTAATTCTTTTTCAACAGAGATTATTTCAGTATTAAATAATACCGTAACATTAGAGTCTGTAATTAAATTAAATGAAGCATTACGAAATGAATTTGCAAAAAAACCGTTATCAATCATTCCGTAATTACTTCTCATATCGTCTTCAATATCTTCAAAAATACCTTTTACCAAAGTTTCACCGTTAACTTGGTGTTTCATAAAAGGTGAAACCATTCCGGCAGTACTCATACCGCCAAGAAATGAAAAATGTTCAATCAGTAAAACTTTTGTGCCTAATCTACCGGCTTTTACGGCACTGCTAATACCGGCTATTCCGGCACCTACTACTATAATATCGTAATTATATGTTTGCATTTCTATAAAAAATTTTAATTTTAAATTTAAGAAAATATTAGGGCAGTTTAAAGTTTAATAGATATTTATATCGAAAATTATTAATGTTTTATGTTAATTAAAATAGTCTTTATAAAAAACGTAAATTCTAATATCATATGTTGCATTGCAAGTATTATTAACTTGTTTGTTAAAAACAAATATTTTACTTTTATTTAACCCCATGTATGGCAACGACCTAACCACAATTTTTATAATTTAGAATATAGCTGAAAAATATTATTCCTCCTCAGTTAAGAATTTGGGGAGTGGGAAAGAGGGAGTGGAAGATCTAAATATTATTAAAAAGGGACTGTTAAGACAGTCCCTTTTACTTTTATACAAAAAATAATAAATAAACAATTGCAATAATTATAAACCAAACTACGCCCTGCATTAAATAAACAGGCCACAATCTGATTAATTTTTGTGCAAAAGTTTCATTAGCTTCCGGTTTGTTAGCCATTGAAAACCTCAAATTTAATTTAATAATAGTTAATTAAAATAAAATTAAACTAAATATAAAGGAGGACCTCGAAAGCTAAATTTATTTGGAGTAAACTTATTTATATGTAAAGCAGGCAATACATTATTAATTATAATTGCCTTAATTTTTATA